>CAZIFT010000005.1:27468-40289 GCA_964538395.1 uncultured Muribaculaceae bacterium | reverse complement strand
ATGTCCTCCTCTTCCTCGCCTGGGGCTGGCTCATGTACCGCCTCTGGCTCTGGATCGACCGGAGGAAATAGCCCCGGCAAAGTGCTCTAAGTGTGGCACATAGGCCTTATAGGCCATCAGTGGCATGGGACATCGACTTAGCGATGCCATAAATTTCTGGCAGGCCTAACGGTGCGGTCCCCGAACTTGTCGTGGGGCGGTCGCTGAGCCTGTCGAAGTGCCCGCCTCGCCTGTAGCCAGTGCCTGCCGACCGGCCATAATACCCCAAGTTTTACAGAATGAGAGCAAGGCACATGGCGTTCTACGCACATAGGTGGCCCTATGCCTTGCTCAAGAGGCCTTCAAAAGTGCCCTTAAGCGCGCCCTCCCCCACCACAGGCCCTTCCAGGCAGGACAGCCCGCCGCTCACTTTGCAACCTTCATTTGCAAAGTTCGGCGGGACGACATTCTATTGGGCTTGGGGTACACTTGCTGGAGCTCCATACCTCTGTTTTCTCTTGCGAAAAAGTGACAAATATATGGTCTAATTTCTGCGAAAAAATGACAAAATCCACTTGGTAAATCAAGGAAAAAGTCACATTTTTGCAAAAACCAGCGTTATGCTTTACCGTAAATTCGCAAAGAATATTGAATCTTTCCTCAATTCGGAGCCAGAGAAAATCCTGCTGATAAACGGCGCAAGGCAAATCGGAAAGTCGTTTATAATCAGATATGTCGGTTCCAAGATGTTCCGGAATTTTGTCGAAATCAATCTCAGGGAAGACAAGGAAGGACCGCAGCTTTTCGCCAATGTAAGGACCACGACCGACCTTTATATACAGCTTGGAATCATCGCCGGAGGAAAACTGGGCAGATTTGAAGACACTCTCGTCTTCCTTGACGAAATTCAGGAGTACCCTCAGCTTCTCACGATGCTGAAATTTTTGAGGCAAGACAAACGATACAGGTTCATCGCAAGCGGATCTCTGCTGGGGGTCGCGTTGCACGACACAGGGTCGGTGCCTATCGGAAGCATTCAAATTGAACAAATGTATCCGCTTGATTTCGAAGAGTTTCTTATCGCCAGCGGTTTCGGCGCCGAATCCCTCGAGTCTCTGAGGAGCAAATGCTCTAAACACATGACCCTGGACGAAAACACCCACAGCTATATGATGAAGAAATTCAGGGAATACCTTGTGACAGGCGGTCTTCCGGAAGCTGTGGACAGTTTTCTGTCGGAGCTTAATGTCGTAAAACTCAGAAAGATACAGAGGGATATCCACAATCTCTACAAAATCGACTGTTCAAAGTACGACAGCGAAAAGAAACTGTCAATACGCAAAGTGTACGATATCATTCCCTCCTTGATGGAGAATAGGAAAAAGAGAGTGGTTGTCAAGAATATAGAGGGAAAACGGGGCAAACAGTTCTCGGACTATGACCAGGAATTCGAATACCTGATCAACGCCGGAGTGGCTCTCGAGGTCCGGGCAATAAGCAATCCGACCTTCCCGATTTCAGAATCCGAGACCAAAAGTCTCCTGAAGCTTTACCTGAACGATGTCGGCATCCTTTCGTATCTGCTATACAACACCAACGTCAATGCCATTCTTAACGACGAGACAAGTGTCAACCTTGGGAATATATACGAAACGGCCGTAGCTCAGGAACTTCATGCGCACGGATTCAAACTCCGGTATTACGACAACAAGCAGAAAGGAGAGGTCGACTTTCTCGTGGATGACTATGATTCGCTGTCCGTTCTTCCGATTGAGGTCAAGTCCGGCAAAGACTATAAAGCACACAGCGCCCTTGATACCTTTCTCAGCACGCCTGATTACGGAATAAAACGGGCTGTAGTCCTGAGCAACGAGAGGAAGGTCTATGAAGAAAACGGAATCCTGTATATGCCTATATACTACATCCCCTTCTTCTTGAGTAATGCGGTGTAGGCGACAACGCGCAAAATAGCCTGGCCGTCCGCCCATTGCCAAGGCTTTGTCCCATGCCCGCCCGGGATTCTGCCACATCATCAGCTCGCTGCCGTCGTAAGTGACAGCCTTCACCGCGACTGCCAGACCGTGGGTGCAGCCCAGATAGTCCGTGGCCATTATCTTGTCATCAGTCAGGCGGCAGCAGGACGAAGCAGATTGCGGGAGGGGCCGGAGAGAGCGAAGCGAACGGAGTCTCGCCGAGGCCCACAGCCGGACAAAAGAAAATCCACGAAAAAAGGCTGACCGAAATGGCCAGCCTGTTACATATAATACCTGCTGAATCAGAGAGCCCAGTGGGCGATGTCGTGGCGATAGAAAAGATTGTCGCAGCGGATCTTGGCGATTTCGGAATAGACCTTGTCGCGGGCCTGGCGGATGTCATCGCCGTCGCAGACCACCATAAGCACACGGCCTCCGGAAGTCAGCACCTTACCGTCGGCGATCTTAGTGCCCATATGATAGACCTTCGCATCGAGACCCTCAAGGCCCTCGATCACGGCACCCTTCTCATAATGGCCCGGATAGCCCTTCGACGCCAGCACCACTCCCATCGTCACCCTCTCGGCCCAGACCGGCTCCGCAACCGAAACCTTCTCGGACGACACTGCAGCCTCAGCGATGGAAGAGAACACGTCATAGATGTCACTCTTCAGCAGAGGAAGCACCACCTCAGTCTCAGGGTCGCCGAAACGCGCATTGAACTCAATCACCTTGATGCCCTCCGGAGTCTTCATGAGACCGCCATAGAGCACGCCCGACAGCGGACGCCCTTCAAGCACCATGGCATGAGCCGCCCTGCGCAGAATCTTCTCCTCCGCAAAAGCCACATCCTCAGCGCTGACGAAAGGCAGGCCGGTATAAGCCCCCATTCCGCCAGTGTTCGGACCCTCATCCCCGTCATAGGCACGCTTATGGTCCTGCGACAGCGGCATAGGCCAGACCTCGTCGCCGCAGACAAAACACATGAAAGAAAACTCGGGACCGGTCAGATAATCCTCTATGACCACCTTCCCCTCTCCGAACTTATCCTCCACCAGCATGTCCTTAAGCGCCGCGTCAGCCTCGGCCAGCGTCTCAGCTATGACCACACCCTTGCCCGCGGCCAGACCGTCATACTTGATGACGGCCGGGAACGAACGGGAAGAAACATAGGCCAGAGCCTCTGAATAGTCGGTGAAGCTTCTGTAGCCTGCGGTCGGAATGTCATACTTGGCCATGAGCTCCTTCGCAAACTCCTTGCTGGACTCAATCTCAGTGGCCGCCTGCGTGTGGCCGAAAATCCTCAGCCCGGCGGCGCGGAAAGCATCCACGACACCCTTGGAGAGAGAAGCCTCGGGACCCACCACGGTCAGGTCCACGGAATTCTCAAGCGCGAACTTCTTCAGCGCCTCCACATCCGTGTCTCCTATCGGGACATTCTCCGCCTGCAGCCCTATGCCGGCATTGCCGGGGGCGCAGAAAATCTTGCCCACCTGGGGAGAGCGGCTAAGCGCGTCCACAATCGCATGGCAGCGTCCGCCGCCGCCGACTACCAGAACCTTCTTCATGATCAATGCTTGAAATGTCTTTCGCCTGTGAAGAGCATGGAAATGCCCAGCTCGTCACACTTCTTGATGGAATCCTCGTCACGGATGCTTCCGCCGGGCTGCACGATGGCCTTCACGCCATACTTGGCGGCCAGGGCGACGCAGTCGTCAAACGGGAAGAAAGCGTCGGATGCCAGAACGAGACCCTCGTTCATGATGTCCTTGCCCTCCTCGGCGAAAGTTGC
Source organism: uncultured Muribaculaceae bacterium (assembly GCA_964538395.1). Lineage (GTDB taxonomy): Bacteria > Bacteroidota > Bacteroidia > Bacteroidales > UBA932 > Cryptobacteroides. The sequence continues at coordinate 36,545 of CAZIFT010000005.1, read as the reverse complement.
GGCAGCCTGCTTGAGAGCGATCTCGCAAGAGCCCACACGGTTCATCTGACCGGCGCCCACGCCATAGGTCATGCCGTTCTTGCCCACCACGATGGCGTTGGACTTGACATGCTTGACAATCTTCCAGAGGAAGTTGAGGTCCACGAGCTGCTCTGCAGTGGGGCAGACCCTGGTCACGCACTGGTCGGCTGTGGCCGGCTTGATGGTGATGTCCTGCTCCTGGGCGAGAAGACCGCCGTTCATGGAAACATACTGCTTCACGGTGGCGGGCATCTTGGACTTGTCCATGTCCACCTTCAGCACCCTGAGGTTCTTCTTGGTGCGGAGAAGCTCGAGAGCGTCCTCGGTATAGGAAGGAGCCATCACGATCTCAAGGAAGATGGGCTTCAGCAGCTGGGCCACCTCGAGGGTAACCTCACGGTTGAAGGCCACGATGCCTCCGAAGATGGAGGTCTTGTCTCCCTCATAGACCTTGTTCCACGCCTCCACGAGGTCCTTGCCGACTGCGCTTCCGCAAGGGTTCATGTGCTTCATGCCCACTGCGAAAGGCTCGTCGAACTCCCTGACCACGTTGAGCGCGGCGTTGGCGTCCTGTATATTATTATAGGAGAGCTCCTTTCCGTTGAGCTGCTCGGCTGTGGCGAGAGAGAAGGGAACCTTCTCGGCAGAAGCATAGAAAGAAGCCTTCTGGTGAGGGTTCTCGCCGTAGCGGAGGCTCTGCTTGATGTCATACTCGAGGAACAGCTTCTCGGGCAGGCCGGCCTGCGCGCGCATATATGTGGCTATGCAGCTGTCATATTCTGCAGTGTGCGTATAGGCCTTTGCGGAGAGCTTGAGACGGGTCTCGGGAGTAGTGTTGCCGTTGGAACCGATCTCGGAGAGGATGCTGCCATAGTCCGAAGGGTCGCACACGACGGTGACGTCCTTCCAGTTCTTGGCTGCGCTCCTGAGCATGGACGGGCCGCCGATGTCGATGTTCTCGATGGCGTCGGCCATGGACACGCCCTCTTTGGCGATGGTCTGGCGGAAAGGATAGAGATTGACGCAGACGAGGTCAATGGTCTCGATTCCGTTCTCTTTCAGTGTGCGCATATGCTCGGGGACATCCCTGCGGGCAAGAAGAGCGCCGTGGACCTTCGGATGGAGGGTCTTCACCCTGCCGTCGAGAATCTCCGGAAATCCGGTCACATCGCTGATGCCGATTGTCTTGACCCCGTTGCTCTCAAGGAGCTTCTGTGTGCCGCCGGTGGCGATGATCTCCCATCCGTACGACTTCAGGCCTTTCACGAAGTCGACAAGACCGCTCTTGTCGCTTACGCTTACCAATGCACGTTTTTTCATGATAAATATATTATAACATTTTTATATCCACACCTTCGGTTCCGGTGACCTTTCCGATCACGGTAGCCTTCTCTCCCTTCTCCCTGAGGATGTCTATGGCCTTCTGGGCCTCAGACTCGTCCAGGGCCAGCACCATGCCTATGCCCATGTTGAAGATGTTGAACATCTCCCTGTGGGGGATGTTGCCCCACTTCTCCAGCATCCTGAACACCGGGAGAATCTCCCAGCTGCCTTCCTCCACATGGATTCCCTGGCCCTTGTGCAGGATTCTGGGGATGTTCTCGTCGAAACCGCCTCCGGTGATGTGGGCGACTCCGTGGACATCGCAGTTGCGGATGACCTCGAGAACCTGCTTCACATAGATCCTGGTGGGGGTGAGAAGGGTCTCGCCGAGAGTCTTGCCGCCGAACTCGGGAATCACCTCGTCCAGCTTCAGGCCGGCGTCGGCGATGATCTTGCGCACAAGGCTGAAGCCGTTGGAATGGACTCCGGTGGAGGCTATGCCCACGAGGACGTCGCCCTCCTTCACCTTGGACCCGTCGATCAGCTTCGACTTCTCCACCACTCCGGTGGTGTATCCGGCGATGTCATACTCGCCGTTGCCGTACATGCCGGGCATCTCGGCCGTCTCGCCGCCCACAAGGGCGCAGCCTGCCTGGCGGCAGCCCTCCGCGACTCCGGCCACTATGGCCTCGACCTTCTCCGGAATATTGTGTCCTATGGCCACATAGTCAAGGAAAATCAGCGGCTCGGCGCCCTGCGCCAGGACATCGTTGACGCACATGGCCACGGCGTCTATGCCTATGGTGTCGTGCTTGTCCATCGCGAAGGCGATCTTGAGCTTGGTGCCGACTCCGTCCGTCCCGCTCACGAGGACAGGCTCCCTGATTCCGAGAGCAGAGAGGTCGAACATGCCCCCGAAGGAACCTATTCCGCCCATTGAGCCCTTTCTGGTTGTGGAGGCCACGTGCTGCTTGATGCGCCTGACCACCTCGTACCCGGCCTCGAGATTCACGCCGGCTTTCTCGTAATGTTCTGCCATATCTTTATTTTCTGAAATAGTTCACTGCGTTGGAGAAGATGTCCTGAACAAGGTTTCCGCCTATGTTCCTGAAAAGGTTCTTCTCGTACCTTTCCGAATGTCCCATCTTTCCGAGTATCTGGCCGTCGGGGCTGATGATGCCCTCGATGGCATAGTAGGAACCGTTGGGGTTGTAGGGCGACTCCATGGTGGGGTTGCCCTCCTGGTCCACATACTGGAAAGCGACCTGTCCGTTGGCGAACAGCTTGGCGGCCAGCTCCTCGGGCACCACGAACTTGCCCTCTCCGTGGCTGAGGGCCACGGTGTGCAGCTCGCCGGGCTTCATGCCTGCAAGCCAGGGGGAGTTCACGGAAGCCACGCGGGTCGTGGCCATCTGGGAGACGTGACGGTTGATGTCGTTCCTGAACAGGGTCGGGGAACCGGTAGTGAGTCCGCCGGACTCGCCATAGGGAAGAAGTCCGCTCTTGACCAGGGCCTGGAAGCCGTTGCAGATTCCCAGCACGAGACCGCCGCGCTTCAGAAGCTTCTGGATCTCTTCGGCCACTTCCTTGTTGTTCAGCACGTTGGCGATGAACTTTCCGGATCCGTCCGGCTCGTCACCGGAGGAGAATCCGCCGCTGAGGGCCAGAATGTGGCACTTGGATATGTTCTCCTTCATCTCCCTGATGGAGTCGAGGACATCCTTTTCGTCCAGATTGCGGAATATGCCCATATGCACCTCGGCTCCGGCTGTGCGGAAGGCCTTGGCGGTGTCATAGTCGCAGTTGGTGCCGGGGAAGACCGGCAGATAGGCCACCGGATGCTCCACAGGGGCGCCGGACCATTTCCTGTAGGTCTGTGCGGCGCAGTCCTTCTCCTCCATGCCCTGGTGCACGGCCTCGGCCGTGGCGGGATAGATCTTGGAGAACGGCAGGCCGTTGGCCTTGCGCAGAGCCTCCACAGAGACGCTTTCGCCGTTGACCGTCAGGTCCTTGCCGGAAGTCACCGTTCCGAGAAGCTCGGCGGCGGGGAAGTTCAGCTCGACAGAGGACTCCACCAGCAGGGAACCGTAGCTCAGGCCGGTAAGTTCCTTCCCGGAGACCTTGACGTCGGCTCCGAGCATGTTGCCGAAGCACATCTTGGCGAGACCCTCGGCCACGCCTCCGAAGGAGACGGACCATGCGGAGACTATGCTGCCGTCGGAAATCCTGTCATGGACATAATTCCAGTTGGACTTGAGCTGCTCCGTGTCGGGCATATGGTTGGCCAGAGGCGTATGCCTCACGATATAAATCCTGTTTCCGGCCTTCTTGAACTCCGGAGAGATGACCTTGCCGGCGTTCATGGTGGTGATGCCGAAGGCGATGAGGGTCGGGGGGACATTGATGATTCCGTCGGCGTCCTCGAACGAGCCGCTCATGGAATCCTTTCCTCCGATGGAGGGCAGTCCGAAGGCAGTCTGCATCTTGAGGGCTCCGAGAAGGGCGCTCAGCGGCAGTCCCCAGGTGTGGGGATCCTTGGTCATGCGCTCGAAATACTCCTGATAGGAGAATCTCATGCGGGACCAGTCGGCTCCGGCGGAGACCACCTTGGTGCAGGCCTCCACCACAGAATAGGCGGCGCCGTGATAGGGGCTCCAGGAGGCGATGTCGGGGTTATAGCCCCATGCCATGATGCTGGCGGTGTCGGTGTATCCGAGGACGGGCATCTTCTGCACGGAGACCTGGGTCTCGGTGCCCTGGGTGTCGCCTCCGAAAGGCATCAGGACGGTGGAACGGCCCACTGTGGAGTCGAACATCTCGATGAGGCCCTTCTGGGAAGTGACGTTGGGCAGATGCATCACGGCCTCCATCTTCTCGGCCACTCCGGCGCCCTTCACATTGAGGTCGAAGGGAGCGGTTTCCGGCACGGCGGCTATGGCGGCGCAGGCATGGTGCTTGGCTCCGGCGCTGTCGATGAACTCGCGCGAGAGGTCGGCCACGACCTTGCCCTTGTTATACATCCTCATGCGGCCGGAATCGGTGACTTCGGCGACATGGGTGACTTCTATGTTGTCCGCATGGCAGAGGTCCATGAACTTCTCCATGTCCTTCTTCTCCACCACGACGGCCATTCTCTCCTGAGACTCGCTGATTGCGAGCTCGGTGCTGTTCAGTCCGGAATATTTCACGGGCACCCTGTCAAGCCAGATGTCGAGTCCGGGGGCGAGCTCGCCTATGGCCACGCTCACTCCGCCGGCTCCGAAGTCGTTGGACTTCTTGATGAGGCGGGTTGCCTCGGGATGCCTGAACAGGCGCTGTATCTTTCTCTCCTCGGGAGCGTTACCCTTCTGGACCTCGCTGCCGCAGGACTCGAGCGACTCCTCGGTGTGCTCCTTGGAAGAGCCGGTGGCTCCTCCGATTCCGTCGCGGCCGGTGCGTCCGCCCAGCAGCAGGATCACGTCGCCCGGGGCGGGGCTCTCCCTTCTCACGTCGGAAGCCTTCACTGCGCCCACGACTGCGCCCACCTCCATTCTCTTGGCGGTGTAGCCGTCATGGAAGATTTCCCTGACATGGGTGGTGGCAAGGCCAATCTGGTTGCCATAGGACGAATATCCCGCGGCGGCCTTGCGGCTTATGATTCTCTGGGGAAGCTTTCCCTTCATGGTCTCGGACACCGGCTTGTAGATGTCGCCGGCGCCGGTCACGCGCATGGCCTGATAGACATATGCGCGGCCCGAGAGAGGGTCTCTGATGGCTCCGCCCAGACAGGTGGAAGCGCCTCCGAAAGGCTCGATCTCGGTGGGATGGTTGTGGGTCTCGTTCTTGAACTGGAGGAGCCAGGTTTCCTTCTGGCCGTCCACGTCCACATCCACGCAGATGCTGCAGGCGTTGTTCTCCTCGCTCTGCTCCTGATTGTCAAGGACGCCCTTTTTCTTCAGCCAGCGGGCTCCGATGGTGGCCAGCTCCATGAGGCAGAGGCTCTTGCCCTCGCGTCCGAGCTCCTTGCGCATGGCATGGAACTCGCCGAGCTCGCTCTCGATCTCGCTCTTCATGAAGGAGTCGTCCACGGTGATGGTGTCCAGCTCGGTGTTGAAGGTGGTGTGGCGGCAGTGGTCGCTCCAGTAGGTGTCGAGTATCCTGAGCTCGGTCTCGGAGGGGTCCCTCTTCTCGTTGCTGAAATACTTCACCACCTCGGCGAGGTCGTCGGTGTTCATGGCCAGACCCCACTTGGCGCAGAATGCGGCATATTCCTCCGGCTTCATGGAGGTGAACCCTTCCAGGATGCCGGTGGGACGGACCTCGGCCTTGTCGGCCAGGTCCAGCTTGGAGAGGTCCTTCTCGCGGGACTCCACCGCATTGATATAATAATGGCGGACAGCGTCCAGTGCCGCGTCCGTCATGTCGTCGTCAAATATTATGAGTCTCGCGCTGCGGATCACTATGTCTGCGGCGGGGTCGATCAGATGCACGCAGTCCTCGGCGGACGAGGCTCTCTGGTCGAACTGGCCGGGGATGTATTCCACGGCGAGATATTTCTTCCCCTCCAGCGGGCAGCTGTCGGAGACCGTGTCGGTCACGGTCTCTCCGAAAACGGAGTAGCGGCACTTCTCGAGAAGCTCCGCCGTGAAACCGAAAAGGTCATAGACATTTATATACCTGAGGGAACGAAGATTGAGGGAGAGGTTCTCGTTGAATTCGTCACGGAGGCTGTCCGCCTCGACTCTGAATCCGGAGCGCTTCTCCACAAAGATTCTGGTGGCCGTCATATTAAATCTCGGTTTGAAGTACTTTCTCTGCCTGTTTCTTGCGGAACTCGTCCAGCTTGGCGGCGAGGTCCTTGTCCTGCAGCGCAAGAATCGACACTGCATAGAGGGCCGCGTTCTTGGCTCCGTTGATGGCCATTGTGGCCACGGGGATTCCCGAAGGCATCTGGACTATGGACAGAAGCGAGTCCATTCCGTTGAGAGCGGCGCTCTTGATGGGGATTCCGATCACAGGAAGAGTCGTCATGGCTGCGGCCATTCCGGGGAGATGGGCGGCTCCGCCCGCTCCGGCGATCACCACGTCGATGCCTCTTTCCTTGGCACCGGCCATATACTCGCAGAAATACTGAGGTGTACGGTGTGCGCTGATGACTTTCTTTTCATAGGGAACACCGAAGTCGTCCAAAGTCTGACAGGCGGCCGACATGACCTCCCAGTCGCTTTTTGAACCCATTAAAATGCTGACTTTCATCGGGATAAGAGAAACTGATTTATAATGACGGAATATCCGGAGCCGGGGTCCGGGGTTGCCCCCGGGACCATTCCGGCTCCGGACTACAAATTTAGTTCAATATCTCAACTTTAGCAAGCGGAAGCGGAACTCTCCACATTGCGGAGAACCACTTCGCCGCCCTTGACATCCACCTCGATGTCCGAATCCCTCTTGACCGTTCCGTTCAGGATTTCGGTGGCGAGCTGATTCACGAGCTCCCTCTGCATCAGCCTCTTGACCGGACGGGCGCCATAGGCGGGATCATAGCCCTTCTGCGACATGTAGTCGTCGAAGTCCCTGGTGAACCTTACGGTGACTCCGTTCTCGGCGAGCTTCTTCTGCAGCTGGGTCTCCTGGATGTGGAGAATGTCGCGTATGTCGTTCTCGCTGAGCGGGTCGAACATGATGATCTCGTCGATTCGGTTCAGGAATTCCGGACGCACGGTGGCCTTCAGGATGTCCAGAACCTTGCCTTTGCACTCGTCGAGCATCTGACGGCGCTTAGAGATGGCCTGCATCTCGGCCTGAGGGTCGGAGTTCCCGAGGACGGGCAGCTTGCCCATATAGCTCTGGATCACTTCGGCGCCCACATTGGAGGTCATGATGAGGATGGTGTTCTTGAAGTCCACGGTTCTGCCCTTGTTGTCGGTCAGACGGCCGTCGTCCAGCACCTGAAGCAGGATGTTGAACACGTCGGGGTGGGCCTTCTCGATCTCGTCGAGCAGCACCACGGAATATGGCTTCCTGCGCACGGCCTCGGTGAGCTGGCCGCCCTCGTCATATCCGACATATCCCGGAGGCGCGCCGATCAGACGGCTCACGGTGTGACGCTCCTGGTATTCGCTCATGTCGATTCGGGTTATCATGTTCTCGTCGTTGAACAGGAACTCGGCCAGAGCCTTGGCAAGCTCGGTCTTGCCCACGCCGGTCGTGCCCATGAACAGGAATGAGCCTATGGGCCTCTTCTCGTTGGACAGGCCCGCGCGGCTGCGGCGGACGGCGTCGGACACGGCCTTTATGGCCTGCTCCTGGCCCACGACCCTTCTGTGGAGCTCGTCCTCCATTCTCAGAAGCTTCTCCCTCTCGCTCTCAAGCATCCTCTTGACGGGTATGCCGGTCCATTTTGCGACCACTTCGGCGATGTCCTCCGGGGTCACGGCCTCGGTGATGATAGGGTCCTTGATGGCGGCCTGCTTTGCGGCAAGCTCGTCTATGGTCTTCTTGGCCTCGGCCATACGCCCGTAACGGAGCTCCGCGACCTTGCCATAGTCCCCGGCCCTTTCGGCGGCCTGCGCCTGGATCTTATAATCCTCGAGGTTCTGGCGGGCGGTCTGCATTCCGGACAGGATGTCCTTCTCGGCGTTCCACCTCTTCATGAGGGCGTCCCTCTGCGAGTTGGCGTCCTTCAGCTCCTCGTCGATTTTCTCGGACTTGAGCGACACTCCCTCGTGCTTGATGGCCTCCTTCTCAATCTCGAGCTGGCGGATCTTGCTGTTGAGCTCGGCTATGGGCTCCGGAACGGAGTTCATCTCCAGACGCAGCTTCGCGGCGGCCTCGTCCACAAGGTCTATGGCCTTGTCGGGGAGGAATCGGTTGGTGATGTATCTGTGCGAAAGGTTGACTGCGGCTATCAGAGCGTCGTCCTCGATGCGCACCTTGTGATGGTTCTCATATTTTTCCTTAAGTCCCCTAAGGATGGATATGGACTCGGCGGGCGAAGGCTCGTCGATCATGACCATCTGGAACCTGCGCTCGAGAGCCTTGTCGGCCTCGAAATATTTCTGGTACTCGTCGAGGGTGGTGGAACCTATGGTCCTCAGCTCGCCCCTTGCAAGGGCCGGCTTGAGGATGTTGGAAGCGTCCATGGCGCCGGAAGTCTTGCCGGCTCCCACCAGGGTGTGGATTTCATCTATGAACAGGATTATCTTGCCGTCGCTGTCCACGACTTCCTTCACGACTCCCTTGAGCCTCTCCTCGAATTCGCCCTGGTATTTCGCGCCTGCGATGAGGGCGCCCATGTCCAGGGAATAGAGGACGCGGTCCTTAAGGTTTTCCGGGACCTCGCCGTCCACAATCTTCTCGGCTATGCCTTCGGATATTGCGGTCTTGCCCACTCCGGGCTCACCGACCAGTATGGGGTTGTTCTTCGTCCTTCTGCTGAGGATCTGAAGCACGCGCCTGATTTCGTCGTCCCTGCCTATCACCGGGTCCAGCTTGCCCTTGGCGGCCATGTCGTTGAGATTGACCGCAAACCTGGACAGGAACTCATATTTCCCGTTGCTGTTATTGTTGGTATTTTCCATAATCATTCTCCTTTTTTCATGCACACCGGAGCATATGCTCAAACAGCCGTCTGCTCAGGTGAGCAAACGGCTTTGAGTCAAAATATATTCCAATGGGGAGAATGTCTGACAAAATGTCAGAGCCCCGGGACCGTCTCGGGATTATTCGGCGGAAGCCTCAGTGGAGGGAGCCTC
>CAZIFT010000005.1:12268-27368 GCA_964538395.1 uncultured Muribaculaceae bacterium | reverse complement strand
AGCCTCAGTGGAGGGAGCCTCTGCGGCGGGAGCTTCTTCAGCGGCGGGAGCGCTCTGCTCGACGGGAGCCGAAGGGAAGGCGGGCTGCTGTGCAGAAGCCGCATCCTCGATCTGCTCGGTGTAGTCGTTGGCGTTGCCGTTGCTGCCGAGGGTGAAGGAAGAAACCACGGAGACGACCAGGATGAAGGTTACGAGTCCCCAGGTGACTTTCTCAAGCATGTCCGCTGTCTGCCTCACTCCGAAGGTCTGGTTTGCGGCCACAAAATTGCTGGCGAGTCCGCCGCCTTTTCCGTTCTGGAGAAGAACGACTATCGTAAGCAGCACGCAGGCGAGCACGATCAGGACGATGAGAATAACGAATACTGTATTCATTATGATTTCTTATTAATAGTTTTCCAACTCTTCCATTCTTTGCACAAGGGTTGCAAAGTAAGCACTTTTTTCCGGGAAATTCAAACGAAGCCTCGAATAAATGTTTTTAGCCTGCCCGTAATAGCCCTGTTCGGCATAGATCTGAGCCAGAGTTTCGGTGCAGAAGGCGTCGTCGGCGTCGAGGGCGGCGGTCTTTTCGGGGGCCTCGCTGCGGGCCTTGAAGGCGAAGCGGGTGAACACGTTGTCCTCCTCCCTGCGCACGTTCTCATACTGGGCCTGGGAGAAATAGTCTCCGCCCACGACCCTCACGCGCACGTCGCCGGCCTCTCCGGTGCTCTCGGGGCCTATGTAGGACTTCAGCAGACGGTCCACGTCCCTGTCGGAATAGTCCTCGCTCCGGCCGGTGCGGACCAGGTCATGGATCTTCCGCCTGTCGCCCACATACAGGGCCGCGGCCGCATATTCAGCCGAGCCGCCGCCTTCGCCCACCATTCCGGCGGTCCTGCGGCACATCTCCTTGCGGGCGGCGCCATACCAGGGATAGAGGTTCACCACTCCGGCGAGCTCCTCCATGGTCAGTTTCCTTATGTTTATGAAATCGCTCATGGCTACCAGTTGGCGACGGTGGCGTTAAGGACAAGCTCGCACAGCTGATCCACTATGTCTTCGCACAGGGTGCTCTCGACCGAGTCGAGCGACTGGGTGGAGTCGTAGTCGGAATAGGCCGAGAACGACTTCTCGAAATCCTCCTCGGGATGCTTCCTGTTGGTGTAGTTCACGCTTATGGTGACTGTGAGCCTGTTCATGGCTGCGACTTCGCCGGCGGTCACGGCGGTGGCCTTGACGTCATAGCCGGTGACGGTGCCCGCGATCTCGAGGTCTCCGTCCATGTCCACCTGCTCCAGCCTGGTCATCTTCCGGAACTTGTCCTTCAGGCCCTCCGTGAGGTCGGTGGCGAGCGAAGGGTTCACTCTCAGCGCCTTATATTCGAAAAGGTCTATGCTGACGCTCTGCACGTCGGGGGCTATGGACGTTCCCGAGAACGAGTATATGCCGCATCCCGCGCAGAGCAGGACGCAGGCTATGAGCGGCAGCAGCGCCGCGGCGATTCTTTTAATCCTGGCCATGGTTCCTTCCGTTTCTGAATTCCGGCGGGAGCTTGCGGTAGAGCGTCCTTTCGGATATGCCCAGCTCCTCGGCCGCCTTTTTCCTGTTGCCGCCGTGCTTTGTCAGCGCCCTGCGGATGAGCTCGTCGCTGTTGGCGGTGATGGAGAGGGAGTCCTTCTCCTCTTCGCGGGCGGGGGCCTCGGGCTCCTGGGCCTCGCCTTCCTGGAAGTCCACTCCGCCGTCCTGCTCGCCGTCCCGGTAAGGGGCGGTTATGTAGTCGCCGGCGGGGGCGCTTTCGGGCAATGCGGCCGAACTGCCCAGGGGACGGCCCGCCGACAGGGCGGCCACTTCCTTCTTGAGCTCCTGGACCTCGGTGCTGAGCTTGTATATGACCGAGAGTATCTGCTGTTTTTCGTCTTCGGACAGGCCGCCGCGGTCGCCCTCATACATCGCCGGCAGACTTCCGGAGGGGTCTTCCTTGGGCAGATATCCGGCAAGGGTCTGCGCGTCTATCTCCACCCTGTCCAGCGACGGGGTCTTTCTGGACTCAAGGACCTCCACGGCCTCGGCTATGTTCTTGAGCTGGCGGATGTTGCCGGGCCACCTGTATCTCCTCAGAAGCTCTATCGCATCCCTGTCCAGGCTCACCTTCCTCATCCCGAACTTCTCCGAGTAGTCGGCGGCGAATTTTCTGAACAGCAGATAGATGTCGTCTTTCATGTCGCGCAGGGCCGGCATGTTTATCTGCACAGCGTTGAGTCTGTAATAGAGGTCCGCGCGGAACTTGCCGCGGGACACGGCGTGGCGCAGGTCCACATTGGTGGCGGCGACCACTCTCACGTCGGTCTTGCTCACCTTGGAGGAGCCCACCCTGGTGAACTCGCCGGACTGCAGGACCCTCAGGAGCTTGGCCTGGAAAGGCAGCGGAAGCTCGCCGATCTCGTCCAGGAAGAGAGTGCCGCCGTCGGCCTCCTCGAAATAGCCCTTGCGGTCGCCTATGGCGCCGGTGAAGGATCCTTTTTCGTGGCCGAACAGCTCGCTTTCTATGGTGCCTTCGGGAATGGCGCCGCAGTTCACGGCGAAGTATTTTCCGTTCTTGCGGAGGCTGTACTGGTGGATGATCTTGGGAATGTTCTCCTTGCCCACTCCGCTCTCTCCGACCACCAGCACGGTGAGGTCGGTGGGCGCGACGGCGACGGCCGTCTCCAGCGCGGTGTTGAGGTCCGCGCTGTTGCCGACTATGTCGAACTTATTCTTCAGTTTCTGTAATTCCTGGCTGTCCATTCCTACAAATATAGTTCAATTTAAAGAATCTTGTCCATATTGCACGGAATGAAATATTTCCTATCTTTGTTAATTGGGTTCAGAAGGCCCGCACCATGATTATTTCATCAACAAAACACAATATTTTATGAATAAAAGCATAAGACTTTTCGCAGCCGCCCTCGTGGGCTCGGCGGCAGTCGCATGTTCCTCTCCCTCCAAGATGGCGGAGATGGCGGAAAACGTGAAGATCACCTGCGACCCTGAAGTGCTTGAGGCTGTGGCCGGAAGCATCGACGCAACAGTGACCGCCACCTATCCCGACGGTTATTTCCATCCCAAGGCCATCCTTGAGGTGACTCCCGTGCTCGTCTATGACGGCGGCGAGGCCAAGGCAAAGACCATCACCTATCAGGGTGAGAAGGTGAAGGACAACTACAAGACAGTCTCTTCCGACGGACAGACGGTCAGGGAGAACATCCACTTCGATTATGTCGAAGGCATGGAGCAGGCTTCCCTCGAGCTTCGCGGAACGGTGAAATACAACGGCAAGGTCTATAATGTTCCCGCCCGCAAGATCGCAGACGGGACCAACACCACCTATATGCTCGCACACGGCACGGCTTCCGTTCCCTACAAGGCCGACAACTATCAGGAGATCCTCAAGCAGACCGAAGAGGGACAGATCCTCTATAGCGTCAACTCTTCCGATGTGAACAGCAAGCAGCTCAAATCTCAGTCCATCAAGGACTTCCAGGATGCTCTCGATGAGATCAAGAACAACGACAGGAAGACCCTCACCGGCACCGAGGTCATCGCATACGCATCCCCCGAAGGCGGCGAGAAGCTGAACACCAAGCTCTCCGAGAAGCGTTCCCAGACAGCCGACAAGGCTTTCGAGAAGGTGACCAAGGGCAAGGAAGTGGCCGAGACCACCGTGCAGAGCAAGGGGCAGGACTGGGAAGGCTTCCAGGATCTGGTCTCCAAGTCCAACATCGAGGACAAGGACCTCATCCTCAGAGTCCTGAACATGTACAGCGATCCCGCCGTGCGTGAAAGGGAAATCAAGAACCTCTCCGAGGTCTATACTTCTCTCAAGAAGGGTGTGCTTCCCGAGCTTCGCCGCGCAAGGTTCATCGCCAATGTCGAGTATAAGAACTACACTTCCGAGGAGCTTGTCGCTCTCGTGGACGACAACATCGACGTTCTCGACGAGGAGGCTCTTCTGCGTGCCGCAACTCTCGTGAACGATTCCGCCAAGAAGGTGAGCCTCTACAAGAAGGCCATCGACAAATATGGCAGCGACAGGGCTCAGTTCAACCTTGGAGTCGCTTACCTGAACGAGGGCAAGCTTGACGATGCCGAGAAGGCATTCAAGGCCGTGAAGACTCAGGACGACGATTTTGAGAACGCTCTCGGCGCAGTGGCTTTCGAGAAGGGTGACTATGAGGCCGCCGCAAAGCACTATGCAAAATCCGGATCTGACTATGCAAAATACAATCAGGGAGTCATGGACATCATGCAGGGCAATTATGACAAGGCCGCATCCGAGATGGACGGCTTCAAGGGCCCTGATGCAGCTCTCGCACAGATTCTTGCCAACAATCTTGACAAGGCTGAGAGCGCTCTGACCTGCCAGTGCGGACATTCCAATTATCTCCGCGCCATCATCGCCGCCCGCAAGGGTGACGCCGAGGGAGTGGACAAGTATCTCGCAAAGGTGAAGAAGCAGGACAAGGATCTTGCAGCCCGCGCCGAGAAGGATGTGGAGTTCGCCCAGTACAGGTAGCCCGCCCCATAACACCACAGACAAAAAGAGCCCGGTCGCGATTGACCGGACTCTTTTTTTATTCATGCATGTCCAATGATGTGCTCAGCGGCGGGCCCCTCGACAAGCTCGGGGACCGCAGGGGGCGGAGCCCCTGTCAACAAGGGATGAGCGAAGCGAAGGTCTCCGGAGGTACCGGCAGAACGCTTTCAGAACGCTAGCGGAAGTGCTCGGACAGCCAGGCGGCGTCGATTTTGGCGAAGCCTTTGGCCGATTCGGCCACTGCGGGATTTCTGGCGAGGATGCCGCGGCTGTCCTCATAGATGCTGAACCCCACGGGCACCCCCTGCATCTTCCCGTCCAGCGGGAAAGTGAAAATCAGCTGATTGTCAGCGCCCTGCATCATATAGAACTTGAACGGAGCCTTCATTATGGCCTCGGCATTGTCGCCGGCCTTCTCGGCCAGCTCCACGCGGGTCACATACTTGCAGATCTCTATCACCATGTCGTCAAGTCCGGCGTCCCGGATATTGACCTTCTCGATCAGCGAACCCACGTCCTCCGTCCTGCGGAGAGTGTAGTCCGGAAGCGATTCGGCTATCTTCTCCAGCTTTCCGCCCAGAGAATCCATCTCCCGGCTGTCCCCGGGAAGCAGCCAGACCATAAGCTTCTTGTCAGGGTCGTGATAGAGCACCTCGGTCCTGAGAAGATTGCGGGTGCCGCAATGCGGACACTCCCACATGAACAGGGAACCGTCCTTGACCCGGGCCTTCAGCTCCGGATCCTCGGCCACGTTGACACTATAATAAGCGGAGAGGATATTCTCCTCTCCGCATCTTGAACACGCGGCGCGTACCTGTCTTGTCAGAGACATGGCTGCACCGGATTATTTCTGTGAACGGACGTCCAGATGAAGCTCGTCAAGCTGAACCTGGTCGATCTGCGAAGGAGCGTCGATCATCACGTCGCGGCCCTGGTTGTTCTTGGGGAATGCGATGTAGTCGCGGATGGTCTCCTGGCCGCCGAAGAGGGCGCACACACGGTCGAAACCGAAGGCGAGACCTCCGTGAGGCGGTGCTCCGAACTTGAAGGCGTTGATGATGAAGCCGAACTTATAGTCGGCCTCCTCGCGGCTTATGCCCAGAATCTGGAACATGCGCTCCTGAATCTCGGCGTCGTGGATACGGATGGAGCCGCCGCCGAGCTCGGTGCCGTTGAGCACGAAGTCATAGGCATTGGCGCAGACCCTCTCCAGATCCTCCTTCTTGTCGCTGTAATAGAGGTCCATATGCTCGGGCTTCGGAGCGGTGAAGGGATGGTGCATCGCATAGAAGCGCTGGGTCTCGTCGTCCCACTCGAAGAGAGGGAAGTCCACGATCCACAGAGGAGCATAGACCTTGGGATCTCTGTAGCCGAGACGGTTGCCCATTTCCAGACGGAGCACTCCGAGCATGGTCTGGGCCTTTCTCTTGGCGCCGCAGAGGATGAGCACGAGGTCGCCGGGCTTCGCACCGGAAGCTTCGGCCATGGCCTTGACCTCCTCAGGCGAATAGAACTTGTCTATGCTGGACTTGACGGTGCCGTCGGCGTTGTACTTGATATAGACCAGGCCCTTGGCGCCCACCTGGGGACGCTTGACCCACTCTGTGAGGGCGTCGAGGTCCTTGCGGGTGTAGCCGGCGCAGCCTTCGGCGGCGATGGCTCCCACATATTCGCATGAATCGAACACCGAGAAGCCGTGACCCTTGGCGAGGGAAGTCAGCTCATGGATCTTCATTCCGAAACGGACATCCGGCTTGTCGGAGCCGTAATTGTCCATGGCGTCATACCAGCTCATGCGGGGGAGCGGGTTGGGGATATCGACTCCGAGAATGTTCTTGAACAGAGTCCTCATCATCTCCTCGAAGGTGTTCAGCACGTCCTCCTGCTCCACGAAAGACATCTCGCAGTCTATCTGAGTGAACTCAGGCTGCCTGTCGGCGCGCAGGTCCTCGTCGCGGAAACATCTGACTATCTGGAAGTAACGGTCATAGCCGGCGACCATGAGCAGCTGCTTGAAAGTCTGGGGAGACTGGGGCAGGGCATAGAACTGGCCGGCGTTCATCCTGGAGGGCACCACGAAATCCCTGGCGCCTTCGGGGGTGGACTTGATCAGATAGGGGGTCTCTATCTCCATGAATCCCTTTCCGTCGAGGAAGTTCCTCACCTCGTGGGCTATCTTGTGACGGAGCATGAGGGCCTTCTGAAGGGGAGCCCTGCGCAGGTCGAGATAGCGGTATTTGGCTCTGATGTCCTCGCCGCCGTCGGTGTTGTCCTCGATTGTGAAGGGCGGCACTGCGGATTTGTTGAGAATATTTATGGATGAGAGGCTGATTTCAATGTCTCCGGTCGCGATTTTGGCGTTCTTGCTCTCGCGCTCGACCACCGTGCCCGAGGCCTGGATCACATATTCCCTACCCAGAGACGAAGCCGTCTCGATCAGGGCGGGATCGGCGTCGCTCTTGACTACGAGCTGTGTAATACCGTACCTGTCCCTGAGGTCTATGAATGTCATTCCTCCGAGTTTGCGGCTTCTCTGCACCCATCCGGCGAGAGTCACCGTCTTTCCGGCGTCGCCCAGGCGGAGCTGGCCGCAAGTGTGTGTTCTGTACATGGTTCTATCAAAATTTATCCGTGGGCTTCAGAACTGTTCCGAGACGGTTCCCGGTCGCCCACAAACGGCAAAATTAATACTTTTAAAATAACTTGCGGCCCATTTAGAGCTATTTCACATATCTTTGCATAAGGATAAACATCAAAAACAGCTTCTGAGATATGGAGGTAAGGGCAAAAAAGGCGCTTGGCCAGCATTTTCTGACGGACAGGGCCGTCGCGGACCGGATTGTGGAGTCGCTGGAGATTCCGGCGGGCATGGTCCCGGCGGGCGTGCTCGAAATCGGCCCCGGCACCGGGGTCCTGACCGGCAGGCTGCTGGAGCGGAACGACGTGTCGCTGAAGGCGGTGGAGATAGACCGCGAGTCGGTGGACTATCTGAGAGAGCATTATCCCTCGCTCGGCGACTCCCTCATCGAGGGCGACTTCCTGAAGCTCGACCCCGGCAAGCTGTTCGGGGGCGATTTCCTGGTCATAGGCAATTTTCCCTACAACATCTCCTCGCAGATCTTTTTCCGCATTCTGGACTATAGGGACAGAATCCCCGAGGTGGTGTGCATGATCCAGAAGGAAGTGGCCGAAAGAATCGCCGAGAAGCCCGGCACCAAGGTCTATGGCATCCTCTCGGTGCTGCTCCAGACCTGGTATGACATCGAATATCTGTTCACCGTAGGCTCCGGCTCCTTCCTGCCGCCGCCCAAGGTCCAGTCCGCTGTGATACGCCTCAGGCGCAACTCCCGCACGGACCTCGGCTGCGACCCGGCCATATTCAAAGAGGTGGTCAAGACCTCCTTCGGGCAGCGCCGCAAGACCCTGCGCAACTCGCTGAAGCCCCTGCTGTCCTCGCATCCGGAGATCAGCGCCGCCGACCCCGTGTTCGACCTTCGCCCCGAAAAGCTGGGAGTGGAGGACTTCATTGAGCTCGCAAAGCGGTTTTCAAGATAATTTTTTGTATTTTAGGCCCAATAAGAAGCTGTTATGATTACAATGTGGTGGGCTTCGCTAAGCCTTGTAATGAAAATTCTCTGGGGAATCACGATTGCGGCTTCCCTGGTGTTCGTCATCCAGTCCGTGCTCACATTCGTCGGAGCCGATTCCGCTCCCGACGGCGCCGACATGCCCGGTGACATTCCGGCCGACGCCGACCTTGCCGCCGCAGGCCATGCGGGCATGAACCTCTACACCTTCCGGAATTTCGTCAACTTCTGTCTGGGCTTCGGCTGGACGGCGGTTCTGTTCTATGACCGGATTCCCTCCAAGGCCGTGGTCTTCGTGCTGGCGTTCATAGTGGGCGCGATTCTCGTCGCCGCCGTGATGTGGCTGTTCAAATGGCTCTACGGCATGCAGCAGTCCGGCAACATAGACGTGTTCAAGTCCGCCGCCGGATGCAGCGGCACGGTCTATCTCACCGTCCCCGGCGGGAGAAAGGGCGAGGGCAAGGTGCAGATTTCCATCAGCGGCGCGGTGCGCGAATACAACGCCGTCACCGACGGGGAGACCATCCCCAACGGCACCCCCATCACCGTCACCGGCGTCCTCAATGCCGGGACCCTCATCGTAAACAAGTCTGAATCAAAATAATATCCTTCCATGGAATTTTATCTGATACTCGTAATCATCGCCGTGCTGTTCGTCACGCTTTCGGCGATCCTGAAGCGCTACAAGCGCTGCCCCTCCGACAAGATTCTGGTCATCTACGGTAAGACCGGCAAGACCAAGCAGGGCTCCATTTCTTCGGCCCGCTGCATCCACGGAGGCGCGTCCTTCATCTGGCCGGTGTTCCAGAACTATGCTTTCCTGGACCTGAAGCCCATATCCATCGAATGCAACCTGACCAACGCGCTGAGCAAGCAGAACATCCGCGTGGACGTGCCCTGCCGCTTCACCGTGGGCATATCCACCGACCCCGACAGCATGACCAACGCCGCCGAAAGGCTGCTCGGCCTGTCCGTGGACAACATCCAGAACATAGCCACCGATATTCTCTTCGGTCAGCTGCGTCTGGTGATCGCCACCATGGACATCGAGGAGATCAACTCCGACCGCGACAAGTTCCTGCTCAACGTGAGCCAGAATGTGGAGGCGGAGCTCAGAAAGATAGGCCTGAAGCTCATCAACGTGAATGTCACCGACATACGCGACGAGTCCGGCTATATCGAGGCTCTCGGAAAGGAGGCCGCCGCCAAGGCAATCAACGACGCAAAGAAGAGCGTGGCCGAGCAGAACCGCTTCGGTGAGATCGGAAAGGCCGAGGCCGACAGGGACAAGGACATCCGCATAGCCGAGACCACGAGGGACACCCGCATCAAGACCGCCGAGGCCAACGCCCTGGCTGTGGAGGGAGAGAACACCTCAAAGGTGGCCATCGCGAACTCCGATGCCAACAGGAGACAGAAGGAGGCCGAGGCCGCAAGGATTGCAGTGGCCGCCGAAAAGGTGCAGGCCGCAAAGGCCCTCGAAGAGGCCTATAAGTCCGAGCGCGACGCAGAGACCGCCAGAGCCGAGAGGGAAAAGGCCACTCAGAACGCCAACATTGTGGTCCCCGCCGAGATAGACAAGGAGAAGGCCATAATCGAGGCTGAGGCCGAGGCCGAGAAGACCCGCCGCATCGCGAAGGGAGAGGCCGACGCCATCTATGCCAAGATGGACGCCCAGGCCCGCGGTACCTTCGAGATCCTCACCAAGCAGGCCCAGGGATTCAACCAGATGGTCCAGGCTGCCGCCGGCGACCCTCAGAAGGCCGTGCTCATGCTCATAGCCGACAAGTTGCCGGAGCTGGTGAAGACCCAGGTGGAGGCCGTCAAGGGCATCAACATCGACAAGGTGACCGTGTGGGATTCGGGCAACGGCGAGAACGGCAAGACCGCCACTTCCAACTTCATCTCCGGAATGATGAAGTCCGTGCCGCCGCTTGAGGACCTGTTCAAGATGGCCGGAATGGACCTGCCTTCCTATCTCAAGGGCGCCGAAAAGCCCGCTGAGGAGCAGCCCGCCGAAGAGCAGAAATAATGAAGTATTCTCTCATAGTCCCTGTCTATAACCGTCCCTCAGAGACGGCCGAGCTGCTGGAGAGCCTCAGGCGCCAGAGCTGCAGGGATTTCGAGGTGATAATAGTCGAGGACGGGTCTTCCGTCCCCTGTGCCGATGCGGTCGCTCCCTATGGAACGGCCGCAGACGGTCTGACCGTGCGCTATCTCACCAAGCCCAACGGCGGCCCGGGACCCGCGAGGAATTTCGGCGCGGCCCAGGCGCGGGGCGAGTGGCTGATTTTCCTGGACTCGGACGTGACCGTGCCCGAGGGCTATTTCAGCGCGTTGGACAGGGAGCTGGCGGAGAAGGACTCCGACGCCTTCGGAGGTCCGGACAGGGCCGACGACAGCTTCACTCCCGTGCAGAAGGCCATAAACTATTCCATGACCTCCTTCTTCACCACCGGCGGCATACGCGGCGGCAAGAAGAAGCTGGACAAATTCTATCCGCGCAGCTTCAACCTGGGCATCCGCCGGACCGTGTTCGAGGCGCTGGGAGGCTTCTCCACAATGCGCTACGGCGAGGATATCGACCTGAGCATCAGGATATTCGACGGGGGCTACAGCTGCCGCCTGTTCCCGGATGCATGGGTGGTGCACAAGCGGCGCGCCGACTTCCGGAGCTTCTTCTTCCAGGTGAGGCACTCCGGCGAGGCACGCATAGCCCTTTATAAAAAATACCCCTCGTCCCTCAAAGCCGTGCATATGCTTCCGGCCGCATTCACCGCCGGCTGCTTCCTGCTCGTGCTGGCCGGATTTTTCCGCCCGGTCGCATGGGCCCCGATTCTGGTCTATGCGTGGCTGCTTTTCGGTGATTCCACACTGAAAAACGGCGGCGACATGAAGGTGGGCCTTCTGTCCGCCGCCGCAGGATTCGTGCAGCTCACCGGCTATGGGACCGGATTCATCTCCGCATGGGTGCGGAGCCTGCGTCCCGGCCGGCAGTCATAGTTTTCTATTCCTCCTCCGAGCTTGCGGCCAGCTTGCCGGCCAGCTCTATGAAGGCCATTCCGTCCGGACGGGACGAGAGAGCCACCGGTTCGCCGCTGTCTCCGCCCTCCCTTATGCTCTGGACTATGGGAATCTGCCCGAGAAGGGGAATTCCGTACTTGGCCGCGACCTTCTCGCCGCCGCCCTTTCCGAAAATGTAGTATTTGTTCTGGGGAAGCTCCTCGGGAGTGAACCACGCCATGTTCTCCACAATTCCGAATATGCGCTTGTTCACCTTCTCGTTGCGGAACATGTCCACACCCTTCTCCACGTCGGAGAGGGCGACAGTCTGGGGAGTCGTGACTATGAGCGCGCCCTCCATGGGGATGTCGTTCACCAGGCTTATGTGGATGTCGCCGGTTCCCGGAGGCATGTCGATGAGCAGATAGTCCAGCACGCCCCAGCGCACCTGCAGAATCATCTGTTTCAGGGCGTTGCAGGCCATGGGGCCGCGCCAGATGAGGGCCTGGCCCTCTTTGGCGAAATAGCCTATGGACATCCACTTCACACCATATTTCTCTATGGGAAGAATCACGTCCTTGCCGTTTTCCTCAAGAGCCTCGGGCATGGAGCCCTCGGTTCCGGTCATCACGGGCACCGAAGGACCATAGACATCGGCGTCGGCCAGACCGACCCTGTGTCCGAGCCTGGCGAGAGCCACGGCCAGATTGACGGCCACGGTGGACTTGCCCACTCCTCCCTTGCCGGAGGCTATGCCTATGATGTGGCGGACATTGTTGAGCTCCTCCAGTCCGAGGTCCAGCCCGGGCTTCTTTTTCTGGGCGGGGGCCTCCTTGACTATGGTTTTGACCTCGATTTCCGTCCCGGCGGGAGCGTTTCTGTAAATCACGGCCCTGGCGCTTCCGATCAGGTATTCGGCCAGAGGGTCGCGGTGTTTGGGGAAAGCCAGCACGACGGAAACCTTGCCGTCCTGCACGTCCACGCTTTCCACCATGCCCAGTTCGAGCAGCGACTTGTCATCCCTGCCGGGGTGGCGGACCTCCCCGAGCAGGCGTATGACTTCTTCTTTCTTCATAATTATTTGACCAGTTCCATTTCTTTGATAAGATGTCCGGCTCCTCCGAACTTGTCCACGACGAACATCACATAGCGGATGTCCACGCTGATGCATCTCTGGAGGTCGGGCTCGAAGATCACGTCTCCGGACATGGACTCCCAGTTGCCATCGAAAGCGAGGCCCACGAGGTCTCCGTCGGCATTGAGCACAGGGCTGCCGGAGTTGCCTCCGGTGATGTCACAGTTGGAGAGGAAGCAGGTGGGCAGTTCGCCGTCCCTGTTGGCGTACTGGCCATAGTCCTTTGCCTCATAGAGCTCCTTGAGCTTTGCGGGGACGCGGAATTCATAATTGTCCGGATCTTCCTTTTCCATCACGCCCTTCAGGGTCGTGTAGTGCTTGTAGAGAACTCCGTCCTTGGGCGAATATGACTTGACATTGCCATAGGTCAGGCGCATGGTGGAGTTGGCGTCGGGATATGATGCCTTGCCCTTGTTCCACTCCAGAAGGCCGGCCGCATAGGCCTTGGTGCCTCTGGCCAGCTGGTCGCTTGTGGCGACGACGTCGGGCGAGAGAATGGACCTCTTCTGCATTATGGCGTTCCACAGGACCATAGCCGGGTCGTTCTTAAGCTCTTCCATGGTCATGCCTTCGGCCTTGTCGAGGTTCTCGGAAGAGGCGAAGACGCTCTTTTCGAACAGCTCGTCCACATAGGCCTTGAAGTCCATGTTCTCGAAATCGCCGATTCCTTCCAGATACATTTCCTTGCGGGCGTTGTCCCTGAAGAATTCCAGCAGGGCGACGGCGATGTTCTTCTCGGTCTGCACGTCATAGTCCTTGAGGGCCTCTCTGGCGGCGTCCAGTCCCACCGACACGGCCAGAAGGGAGTCGTCGCAGGCGTCATGGCCGCTGACGAAATAGGAAGCCACTCCCACGGGGCCGATCTTATAGACCGACTCGCTCAGGAGGTAGAGGTCGTGATAGGGGGTTCTCTGCTTGGCCATGGCCTCGGAGATGTCCGAGAGGGCAGTGCCATATTTCTGAGTGCGCTTCTTGTTGGAATTCACCCATTTGGTGAAGGCGGCCTCTTTTTCCTGCTGCCTCTCGATCACTTTCAGCTTGTCGAAGGCCAGCTGCTCGCCCTGCCATTTCTTCCAGTAGTTGGTGGAGCTTGCATATTTGTTGGCATACTTGAGGCGCAGCACGGGGTCGGACTCCATGCTCTTGAGCATCTCGTCCTGGCGGACGGTGCGGGCCTTGACAGCGATGCCGTACATGTTCATCATGGACTCCAGCTGGGCGGCGGTCTGGTAGCGCTGCGTCCTGCCGGGATAGCCGATGACCATGGCGAAGTCGCCGTCCTCAAGACCCTTGAGAGAAATCTTCAGAGCCTTTTTGGGCACATAGGGGACATTGTCCTCGGAATAATCGGCGGGCTCGTTGTCCTTGCCGGCATAGATGCGGAACATGGAGAAGTCGCAGGTGTGGCGGGGCCACTCCCAGTTGTCGGTGTTGCCGCCGAACTTGCCGAGCGACACGGGCGGGGCGCCCACGAAGCGGATGTCGGTATAGTCCTTATAGACAATGAGATAATGGATATTGTCGTTATAGAAGCCGCTGATTATGACCCTGCAGCCGGGGTTGTCGGCCTTGGCGGTCTCAATGAGCATCTGCTTGGTGACCTCGACAGCGTCCGCGGCCACGGCCTCGGGGTCGTCTTCGCCGGAATAGGACTTGAGGGCGGCCTCGCGGGCAGTCTCCACTATCTCGGTGACGTCGGTCATGCTCTCAAGGAAGGTGACGCTGAGCCCGGGGACGGGAAGTTCCTTGTCGCGGGTCATGGCCCAGTAGCCGTCTTCCAGATAGTTATGCTCGGGCGAGGACAGTTCCTGGATGCTCGAATATCCGCAGTGGTGGTTGGTGACGAGAAGGCCCTCGTTGGAAATGACCTCTCCGGTGCAGCCGGCGCCGAAATGCACCACGGCGTCCTTCAGCGAACTGTTGTTTATGCTGTAGATCTGTTCGGGGGAGAGCCTGCATCCGAGGTCGGCCATGGCTTCCGCGTTCATCTTCTGCAGAAGCGGCAGCAGCCACATGCCCTCGTCCGCGCGCAGACCTGCCGCGAGAATGGCGAAAACCGCCAGTGAGCTGAGTAGTTTTTTCATTCTGTGGAATTTTTAGAATGGGTAAAGTTAGTCATTTATTTTCCCGAACAGGGTCTCTTCGGGGTCTTTTTCGAGGCCGGCCACATGGAAGGTCCTGCGGTGCCAGGGGCTGGGGCCGAACTTCCTCAGAGCCTCGACATGTTCTTTGGTGGGATAGCCCATGTTCCTGTCCCAGCCATACATGGGCCATTCGCGGGCCAGCTCCCTCATGAAGTCGTCCCTGTAGGTCTTGGCGAGGACCGACGCCGCGGCTATGGAGGCATAGATGGCGTCGCCGTGGACGACCGTGCTGTAGGGGAAGCCGCCGAAGGGCCTGAAACGGTTGCCGTCTATGAGAAGGTAATCGGGCCGGACCGAGAGCTTTTCCACAGCCCTGCGCATGCCGGCGAGCGATGCCGCGAGGATGTTCATCTCGTCAATCTCTTCCGCGCTCACGGACACCACGGCCCATGACACGGCCTCCTTTTCTATAATGGGGCGGAGTTCCTCCCTGGCCCTGGCGGTCATTCGCTTGGAGTCGTCCAGCAGCGGGTGGCGGAAATCTTCGGGCAGAATCACGGCCGCGGCATAGACCGGACCGGCCAGAGGGCCCCTGCCCGCCTCGTCGCATCCGGCTTCGAGCCGTCCGCTCTCCATGCAGCTTTTCAGTTCAACCTGTCTTTTCATCGGAATCCGGTTCTTCGGACCGTAAATATACGGCATTTTCCAGAGCCGCCCGCCGAAAGTCCGGCCGTGCGGC
>CAZIFT010000005.1:0-12168 GCA_964538395.1 uncultured Muribaculaceae bacterium | reverse complement strand
TTCGGGGCGGCCGGCGGAGATGACGCCGGAAAGCCGGTCAGCGGGAATTTTTTCTGAGCAGGGTGATTATGTCCTCCTTGTCGCGGATCTGCTTCTTGAGTATGTCTATGATCTCGTTCTTCGAGCTGAGCTCCTTCTCCAGGTCGCGGAGCCTGAGGTCATAACTGTCCGTGAGCCGCTTCATCTGCTTTCCATATTCCGCCTTCGCCTCCTCCAGCCTTTCGCCGGCGGCATTGTCTTCCCTGAACAGGGCCTCGAGAGAGACTCCGAGCAGGACGGCTATTTCGGGCAGCCTCTTATATATTATCTCGGTCTTCCCGGCCTCGATTTCTCTATAGGTGTTCCGGTCTATGCCAAGCCGGTCGGCCATCCATTTCTGGCTGACCCCCTTTTCTTCTCTTAGCTTGCAGATTCGCTGTTTGACGGATCGGTTGTCCATAGAAGCAGTTTTTGACACTATCAAGCGGCAAAAATATGGTTAAAAGAAAACAAAGGCGGCAACGAAAAAGCAGGCCATGCACATAAAAAGGCCGCACAGGGTTCAAAAACCCGATAAAAAGGTTAAGAATTCCGGAATTTTCGTGCATATCGTGTCTTTACGCCGCCGCTGCGCTTTGAGATTTCGCCGCCATCTGCGAGATTCGCTGAAAAAATAAGGCATCAGTGATATGAAAAACCGAGCATGCATAACCGACTATGAGGCCTTTTCCTCCCTCATGCTGGACGGGCGCCTCTATCTGGACCCGTCGATGACTTTCCGCCGGGTGTGCGCCATGATTCCGGTCAGCGCAGCCAGCCTGGACCGCCTGCTGAAACGGGAGCTGGGCGCGGGCGGCGACGAGATTATGGAGCGGTTCCGTGAAGGAGACGTGCGCAAGCTATTGTTTTTGCCATTCTGATTTTTTAGATTTGTAGAGATGCGGCAACGCTGACACCACAAAACTAAAACTGATAACACTACGTAATATGAAAAACTACGAGACCAAAGACATCCGGAACGTGGTCCTGCTCGGCAGTGCGAAGTCGGGCAAGACCACCATATCCGAAGCTATGCTCTATGAGGGCAAGGTGATAGACAGGCGGGGAACCGTCGAGGCCGGAACCACAATGTCGGACAACACCGATTTCGAGAAGACCAACCAGAAATCCGTATATGCCACTCCTTTATATGCGGAGTTCATGAACACGAAGTTCAACATCATAGACGCTCCCGGCTCCGATGACTTCATCGGCGGCGCAGTGTCCGCGTTCAAGGTGTGCGAAACCGGTATCCTCGCCGTCAATGCCCAGCAGGGCGTCGAAGTGGGCACCACGATTTTCGCCCGCTATGCCAAGAAATACGGCATTCCGCTCATCCTGGCCGTCAACCAGCTCGACCACGAGAAGGCCAACTGGGACCAGACCAAGACCAGCCTCAAGGAAGAGTTCGGCAAGTCCCTGGCATTCGTGCAGTTCCCGGTGAAACCCGGCGTGGGCTTCAACAGCTTCATCGATGTGCTCACCATGAGATATTATGTATTCCCCGACGACAACGGCACCCGTGAGGAGCACGACATCCCGGCAGAATACATGGACGAGGCCGAGACCATGCACCAGGAGCTCATGGAGACAGCCGCAATGGGTAGAGACGACCTTCTCGAGAAGTTCTTCGACACCATGGAGCTGTCCATCGACGAAATGCGCGCAGGACTGTCCGAAGGCGTCCGCAAAGGCATCATAAATCCCGTCTTCTGCCTCTCCGCCAAGAAGGACATCGGCATCAAGCGCCTGATGGAGTTCGTGATCAACGTGGCTCCCTCGCCGGCAGGAAAGATCGCCAAGACAGTGGAAGGCAAGGAAGTGCCCTGCACCAGCGACGGCCCCGTGAGCCTCTTCATCTTCAAGACCGCCGTGGAGCAGCATCTCGGCGAGGTCTCCTATTTCAAGGTGATGACCGGCACCCTCAAGGAGGGCATGGACCTGTCCAACCCCGAGAACGGCAATACTGAGAGGCTTTCCGCCATCCACGCCGTCGCAGGCGCCAAGAAGGAGAAGGTTTCCCAGATCTGCGCCGGAGACATCGGCTGCGTGATGAAGCTCAAGGCCGGAAAGACCGACGTGACTCTCGGAGAGGCCGGTGTCGAGGCCTATGAGCATATGGTCTTCCCCGATCCGAAGTACCGCTGCGCCGTGAAGGCCGTGGACAAGAACGACGAGGCCAAGGTGGGCGATGCCCTGAACAAGATCGCCGCACAGGATCCGACCATAATCGTGGTCTATTCCAAGGAGCTCCGCCAGACCATCCTCAGCGGACAGGGCGAGCAGCACATCAATCTCGTGAAGTGGAGACTCAAGAACGAGTTCAAGCTCGATGTGGAGCTTCTGGCCCCGAAGGTCCCCTACCGCGAGACCATCACCAAGGTGGCAACTGCCCAGTACCGCCACAAGAAACAGTCCGGCGGCGCCGGCCAGTTCGGAGAGGTGCACCTCCTCATCTGCCCCTATGTGGAAGGAGAGCCCGCTCCCACCAAGTTCAAGATCAACGGAAAAGACACCATCCTCAACCTCAAGAGCTCCGAGTCCTTCGACCTTGAGTGGGGCGGAAAGCTGGAGTTCTATAACTGCGTCGTGGGCGGCGCAATCGACGTCAGCTTCATGCCCGCCATCCTGAAGGGTATCAACGAGAAGATGACAGAAGGCCCTCTCACCGGCTCCTATGCCCGCGACATCAGAGTCTATGTCTATGACGGAAAGATGCACCCGGTAGATTCCAAGGAAATCGCCTTCATAGTCGCCGGCCGCAACGCCTTCAAGGAGGCATTCCGCCAGGCAGGCCCGAAGATTCTGGAGCCCATCTATGATGTGGACATCATCACCCCTTCGGACTATGTGGGACCCTGCATGTCCGACCTCAACACCAGGAGAGGCATGATCGTGAACCAGGAGATGGACGGAAGATTCACCATCCTGCATGCGAAAGTTCCGCTCGCAGAGCTCTACAGATATTCCACAACCCTGAGCTCGATCACCGGAGGCTCCGCCACATTCACAATGGAGTTCGCTGACTATCAGCCGGTTCCGGCCGATGTCCAGAACAAGCTCCTTGCCGAGTACGCAGCTTCCCAGACCGACGAAGAGTAATCTCTGAAAGGTTGACGTGATTATGGGGACCGAGAAAAAGTCGAAATGACTTCTTCCCGGTCCTCATTTTTTTCTTAAATTTGCGAAACATTAATCCCATGCGGTTTCTTTTACACGGAGGGTTTCTTCCCAACCATGAAAAGGCGGACATTCTCATCGGGAATGGTCGGATAGAGAAAATTTTTCCCGATTCCGCCGCCCCTCTTTCTTCAGATATCGAAATCAAGGATATAACAGGCAAGCTTGTCGCCCCGTCCCTCGCGGATGTCCATGTACATTTCCGCGAACCCGGCAGGCCGGACAAGGAGACCATACGCACCGGTTCGATGGCCGCCGCCCGCGGAGGCTACGGAGTGGTGTGCGCCATGCCCAATCTGGACCCGGTCCCCGACAGCCCGGAGCATATCGCATTGGAGCAGAGCATCATAGACAGAGACGCCGTGATTGATGTCCGGCCCTATGCGTCCATAACCGTGGGAAGGCGCGGCGAAGAGCTCGTGGACATGGAAGCCCTGAAAAAGCTCTGCGTGGCCTTCTCCGACGACGGCAGCGGAGTGCAGAAAGACGAAATGATGGCCGCCGCGATGCGCGAGGCCGCCAGACTCGGCTGCATTATCGCCGCCCATTGCGAGGTCAACGACCTGCTGCACGGAGGCTACATCCATGACGGCCGCTACTGCAGGGCTCACGGACACAAGGGAATTTCCTCGGAAAGCGAATGGCGCCAGATAGAGCGCGACCTCCGGCTGTGCGCCGAGACCGGCTGCCACTATCATGTCTGCCACATATCCACAAAGGAGAGCGTGGAGCTCATCCGCAACGCCAAAAGGCAGGGCGTGCATGTGACCTGCGAGACGGGACCGCACTATCTGGTCCTCTGCGAGGACGACCTCAGGGAGGAGGGACGCTTCAAGATGAATCCGCCCCTGCGCTCCGCCGAGGACAGGGCCGCGCTGCTGGAGGGAATCCAGGACGGCACCATAGACGCGATCGCCACCGACCACGCTCCGCACACCGCCGCCGAGAAGGCCAAAGGCCTGAAAGACAGCGCCATGGGCATAACCGGTCTGGAGACCTCCTTCCCGGTGCTGTACACCTCGCTGGTGGAAAAGGGCGTAATCTCCCTGGAAAAGCTGATTTCGCTGATGAGCACATCGCCCAGAGCCGTTTTCGGACTCGGGGGCGGACTTGCCGAGGGAGAGAGCGCGGACATCGCGGTCTTCGACCTTGACGAAGAATACGGCATAGACAGCAGGACCTTCCTCTCCATGGGAAAGGCCACTCCCTTCGACGGCATGCGGGTGCGCGGCAAATGCGTGCTCAACCTGCTGAAAGGCAAAACAGTATATAGTTTATGAACAGAATCATATTCGAGATAGAAGGCAACGCCTGCGTCGCGAAGGACATCTTCCGCATGGAACTGCGGTCGGAAGAGTTCCCCGGGATGAGGTGCGGCCAGTTTGTGGACATAGCCCTCGACGGGCGCTTCCTTCGCAGACCCATCTCCGTGTGTCACAGCGAGAAAGGCAGGCTGGTCCTGCTCTATAAGCTGGCAGGAGCGGGAACGCGGCAGATGTCGGCCATGGCCCCGGGCCGGAAGCTGGACATACTCACTGACCTCGGAAACGGCTTTTCGCTTTCCGCCTGCAGCCGTGAGGCCCTCCTCATCGGCGGCGGCATAGGGACGGCCCCCCTTCTCCAGCTGGGAGAGGACCTGGTGAGGGAAGGCAAGAAGATCAGCGTGGTCCTGGGATTCAACACTGCGGACGAGATTGTGCTCACCCGCGAGTTCGAGGCCCTGGGAGCGGAGGTGCGGATCGCCACCATGGACGGAAGCGCCGGAGTCAAAGGCTTCGTCACCGATGCTCTGAAGGCCTTCTCCCCCGCATATGACCACTATTATGTCTGCGGCCCGCTTCCCATGGAAAAGGCCGTTTTCGCCGCCCTGGATTCCCGCGGGGAATATTCCCTGGAGGAAAGGATGGGCTGCGGAACCGGAATCTGCTACGGCTGCTCTCTGATGACCCGCTCCGGCGCGAAACGCGTCTGCAAGGACGGGCCTGTATTCAAAAAGGAGGAACTGACATGGTAAAGCACAATCTGTCCGTGGAGATGGCCGGGGTGAAGTTCTCCAACCCCGTGATACCGGCCAGCGGAACCTTCGGCTTCGGACTGGAGATGAAGGACGCCTTCGACCTGAACGTGCTCGGCGGCATAAGCCTGAAAGGCACCACGCTGGAGCCCCGCTTCGGCAACCCCACGCCCCGCATAGCCGAGTGCCGCGAGGGCATGATCAATTCGGTGGGCCTCCAGAACCCGGGCATAGACGCCCTTGTCGGCGAGAAGGTTCCCGAGCTCAGAAAGGTCTATGACGGGGTCGTGATCGCGAACATCAGCGGCTTCGCCACCGACGAATATGCCCGCAGCTGCGAGATTGCAGACGGCTGCCCCGGCATAGACATAATAGAAGTGAATGTTTCCTGCCCCAATGTGCACAACGGCGGCATGGCCTTCGGGACCGACCCGAAAGCGGCGGCCGGAGTCACCGCGGCTGTGAAGAAAGTGACCAAGAAGCCCGTATTCATCAAACTCAGCCCCAATGTGACCGACATAGTCTCCATAGCCCGCGCCTGCGAAGACGCCGGGGCCGACGGACTCACCCTGGTCAACACCTTCCTGGGCATGAGAATAGACATAAGGCGCCGCAAACCGGTGATAGCCAACACTATGGGCGGATTCTCCGGCAGGGCCGTGTTCCCTGTGGCGCTGCGCATGGTGTGGCAGGTGTCCCATGCCTGCGGCATTCCGGTGATGGGCTGCGGCGGCGTGGCCTGCGCCGAGGACATGGCCGAGATGATGATGGCCGGCGCAAGGACGGTGCAGGTGGGCGCGGAGAATCTGCGCAACCCCCTGGTGTGCAAGGAAATAGTGGAAGAATTGCCTTCGCTTCTGGACTCGCTGGGAGTGAAGGACATCAATGAGATAATCGGTGCAGTAAAATAAAACAGAACCTATGGCAAAAGATGTTATAATAGCCTGCGATTTCAGCGGCAGAGAGGCGACTCTCGAATTTCTGGACAAGTTCCCCGCCGGGGAAAAACCCTTCGTGAAGATAGGCATGGAGCTCTACTATGCCGCCGGACCCGACATGGTCCGCGAAATCAAGGCCCGCGGCCACAAGATTTTCCTTGACCTCAAGCTTCACGACATCCCCAACACCGTGCGCAAGACCATGAAGGTGCTTTCCGCCCTGGATGTGGACATGTGCAACGTGCATGCATCCGGCACCATAGAAATGATGAAGGCCGCGAGAGAGGGTCTGGTCCGCCCCGACGGGTCCCGCCCGATACTCATAGCCGTCACCCAGCTCACCTCCACCAGCGAGGAGGCCATGCACAGGGATCTCCTTGTGGAAGGCTCCATGCGCGAGGTGGTCACCCATTATGCGCAGAACGCCAAAGAGGCCGGACTGGACGGAGTCGTGTGCTCGCCGCTTGAGGCCGGATTCGTCAAGGAGGCCTGCGGCGACTCGTTCATCGCCGTCACTCCCGGCATCCGTTTCGCCGGTGCCGCCGCCGACGACCAGACCAGGATCACCACTCCGGCGCGCGCCCGCGAGATAGGCTCCGACTACATTGTGGTGGGCCGTCCCATCACCGCAGACCCCGACCCTGTGGCCGCCTACAGGAGATGTTGCGCAGAATTCCTCGGAAATTAATTTAACAGATATGATAACAGAAGAGATAATCGCCGCCGACCTGCTTTCTATCGGCGCAGTGTTCCTCCGCCCGGAAGAGCCCTTTACATGGGCCAGCGGAATCAAGAGCCCCATCTATTGTGACAACCGTCTCACCCTTTCGGCACCGGCCGTGAGGAATCATGTGGAAGAAGGACTGGCCGGTCTGGTCAAGAAATACTATCCCGGAGTGCAGATGCTTATGGGCACCTCCACCGCCGGAATCGCCCACGCCGCCCTTACGGCTTCGCTGCTGGACCTGCCCATGGGATATGTCCGCGGAGAGGCCAAGACCCACGGCCGCACCAACAGGATCGAGGGCAAGATGGACCCCGGCACCAAGGTGGTCGTCGTGGAGGACCTGATCTCCACAGGAGGCAGCGCGATTGAGGTCGTGGAGGCCCTGCGCGAGGCCGGCGCCGAAGTGCTCGGAATCGTCAGCATCTTCACCTATGGCATGAAGAAGGGTCTGGACAGGATTGCCGCCGCAAACACGGAGAACCACTCTCTCTGCAACCTGGACGCCCTTGTGGAAGTCGCGGCCGAGAAAGGCTATATCCAGGCCGACGCCAAGGCGCGCATCCTTGCGTTCCGCGACAATCCTTCCGACGAGAGCTGGATAAAGTAGCGGAACAATACGACTGTAAATACAAAAAGCGATGAAACATCTCATAGACCCCACGGACCTCACGAAACAGGAGACGGACGAAATCATTTCGCTCGCCGAAAACATAATCTCGGACCGAGGCAGATATGCCGAAGTCATGAAGCACAAGAAATTGGCGACCCTGTTCTACGAGCCTAGCACCAGGACCAGGCTGAGCTTCACCTCGGCCATGATGGAGCTCGGCGGTAATGTGCTCGGATTCTCAGACGCGAAGAATTCTTCAGTAAGCAAGGGAGAAACCGTCAGCGACACCGTAAGGGTCGTAGGCTGTTTCGCGGATGTGATAGCCATGAGGCACCCCATCGAGGGCGCCCCCTACGAGGCATCCCAGTTCTCCAAAGTCCCCATAATCAATGCCGGAGACGGCAGCCACAGCCACCCCACGCAGACTCTCACCGACCTGCTGACCATCAAGCGTGAGCTCGGCCATATAGACGGCATCACCATAGGCTTCTGCGGAGACCTGCGCTTCGGACGCACCGTCCATTCGCTGATCAAGGCCCTCACCCGCTACAGCGGGATAAAGATAGTGCTGATCGCCCCGGACGAGCTGCGCCTGCCGGACTATATCAAGCAGGATGTCTGCGATTCCCGCCATATGGACTGCCGCGAGGTGAGCACCATAGACGAGGTGATCGGCGAGCTGGACGTGCTCTATATGACCCGCGTGCAGAAGGAGAGGTTCCTGGACGAGGACGAGTTTGACCGCGTGAAGGACAGCTTCGTGCTGGACGCGAAGAGGATGTCCATGGCCAAGGAGAAAATGGCCGTGCTGCATCCGCTGCCCAGGGTGAACGAAATCCTCCCCGAGGTGGACAGCGACCCCAGAGCGGCCTATTTCCGCCAGGTGGAGAACGGTAAATTCGTGAGAATGGCACTCATCTGCAAGCTGCTGGAATGGAAGGACGACCCGGCGCACGGCATGCCCGCCAAGGACGAAGTGTTCACGGACGAGACCCTTCGCTGCAGCAACAAGAAGTGCATCTGCAACAACGAGAAGGTCCGCCCGCTGTTCCACCGCGGAGAAGGCGGAACCATCCGCTGCCGCTACTGCGACTCGAAGATAAAATAGCGTGAGTCCGGCCGGATGACGGCCGGGCCCTCAATAAAAAAACGGCCGGGAAGCGATTGACTTTCCGGCCGTTACAGTTATATGTCCAAGCTTATTTGAGCTCGCGGGCACCGTCGCTGATGACGACGTCATAGACCTTGGGAGCGTGGCCGAACTTCTCGGTGAACTTGGCCTTTGCATCCTCGATGAAGGCGTCATAGAGCTCGTCCTTGACGAGGTTGATGGTGCAGCCACCGAAGCCTCCGCCCATGACCCTGGAACCGGTCACATCGTGCTTGCGGGCGAGCTTGTTGAGGAAGTCGAGCTCTTCGCAGCTGACCTCATAGAGCTTGCTGAGTCCGAAATGGGTCTGATACATCATCTCGCCCACGGTCTCATAGTCGCCTCTCTCCAGAGCGTCGCAGACGTCCAGCACTCTCTGGACCTCGCCGATCACATACTCGGCCCTGAGGAAATCCTCCTCAGGAATCTCTCCGCGGACCTCGTCAAGCCAGAGCCTGTTGCAGTCGCTGAGGAATTCGATCTCGGGATGGTTCTTCTTGATGGCTGCGGCGGCGTTCTCGCAGGACTGGCGGCGCTTGTTGTAGGCGGAGGATGCGAGCTCGTGCTTCACGCAGGAGTCGATGAGGACGAGACGGTAGCCCTTGGGGTTGAAGGGGAAATATTTATACTCGAGAGTCTTGCAGTTGAGACGGATCAGGCTGCCCTTCTTTCCGAAAACGGAGGCGAACTGGTCCATGATTCCGCAGTTCACGCCGCAGTAGTTGTGCTCGGTGGACTGGCCGATCTTGGCAAGCTCGAATTTGTCTATATTGTTGCCATAGAGCTCGTTGAGGGCATATGCGAATGTGCTCTCAAGGGCGGCGGAGGAAGAAAGGCCGGCTCCGAGGGGAACGTCTCCGGCAAACACGACATTGAAGCCTTCCACCTTTCCGCCTCTCTTGGCGGTCTCGCGGCATACGCCGAAGATGTATCTGGCCCATGCCTGCTCGGGCTTGTCCTCTTCCTTGAGGCCGAACTCCACATATGCGTCATAGTCGAGGGAATATGCGCGGACCTTGTCGGTGCCGTTGGGGTCGATTTCGGCCATGATGCCGCAGTCGATGGCTCCGGGGAACACATATCCTCCGTTGTAGTCAGTATGCTCGCCTATAAGGTTGATTCGTCCGGCAGAGGTGAAGACTCTTCCGCTTTTTCCATAGAGAGATGTGAATTTCTCGTGGATTTTGGTTTTCATGTCCATAGTTATTCTGTTTTGTGTTGTTTTCAGTCGCCGACCGGATGCGTGGCGCATTCCGGGCGCATCCCACAAATTTAACAAGAGCCTTTGACTTTAGCGAATTTTTCTCCACTTCCGGACGCAAAAAGGACCTCTAAAATCCCGTGATTTCGAGATATACCGGGCAATGGTCGCTGACGCCGCCGGCATATCGCGGCCCCGACCATGTCCGGAAGGGCTTTTCGCCGGCATGCACGTTGTCCCGGACCATGAGGAAAGGAATCCGGACTATGTCCATGCGGGCGCGCGGCGCAAGACCGGGACTGACCATGAACATGTCTATGAGCTCCCATCTGCCGGCATAGCGTATGGTCCCCTTCCCCTCTTCCGACAGCGGGCGGGCGAGGTTCACCAGCAGGCCCTCCCGGCCCTCGGGAATGCGGATGTTCTCAGGGATGTCGTTGAAGTCTCCTGTGCACACTATGTTGCTGATTCCCCGCTGCATGAGCGAGTCCACAGCCCCGGTCATCCGCTCCATGGCCGCGTCGCGCTTCCAGTCGGTGTCGCCGCCTCCGTATTTGGACGGATGATGGTTCACGAGCACCGCGAGCCGGCCTCCCCCGGGAGAATTCTTCACCGCGAACTCGGCCAGGAGTATGTCCCTGGTCACCAGCGTGTCCCCGTCCCGGACCCCGCCGACCCGGAGCGCGGAGCTGGAGACGAGCTCGAGAGCGGCCTTCCTGTACATCAGCGCCACGTCTATCCCGCGCCTGTCGGGCGAGTCCCGGTGCACGAAGCCATAGCCATATTTCCGCAGCGCGGTGTCCTCCGCCAGGGTCTTCACCACCCAGCGGTTCTCCACCTCGGCCACGGCCACTATGTCCGGCATGGCGCCCTTCTCCCCTCCGGTCCACATTATCGCCTTGGCCACGGCGTCCCTTTTGGCGAAGAATTTTTTCTTGCCCCAGTGGCGGGAGCCGAAGGATGAGAATTCGGTGTCGGATTCGCCCCCGCCGTCGTCCCGGTAGTCGAAGAAGTTCTCGAGGTTCCAGAACATGATTCCGAGACGCTCCTGCGCCCCGTCTGCGCCCTGCTGAAGGGCCAGGAGCATAAACAATACACACAGTGTCTTCATGGCCCAAATAAAGCCATAAATCGCGCATCCGGGGTAAAGAATTCCGAATTTTACTAACTTTGTGCTCCTTAATCGAATATCAATGTCACTTAAATGCGGTATAGTCGGACTCCCGAATGTCGGGAAATCGACTCTTTTCAATTGCATCAGCTCCGGCAAGGCTCAGAGCGCCAACTTCCCCTTCTGCACCATAGAGCCGAACCTCGGTTCCACCAATGTTCCGGACAGGCGTCTGGAGGTTCTCACCGAGATGTGCAGCCCCAAGCGGACCATTCCCGCCACTGTGGACATAGTGGACATCGCCGGTCTGGTGAAGGGCGCCAGCAAGGGCGAGGGTCTGGGCAACCAGTTCCTGGCCAATATCCGCGAGACTGACGCCATTCTCCATGTGCTGCGCTGCTTTGACGACGGCAACATAGTCCATGTGGACGGAAGCGTGAACCCGGTCAGGGACAAGGAGGTCGTGGACACGGAGCTGCAGATAAAGGACCTGGAGGCCGTGGAGTCCAGGCTGGCCAAGGTGGAGAAGCAGGCCAAGATCGGAGCCGACAAGGAGGCTAAGAAGCTTGTGGCGCTGCTGGAGAGATACCGCGACGCGCTGCTGGCCGGCAAGTCCTGCCGCACCGTGGCTCTGCTGAATGAAGAGGAGGAGGCCATGTCCAAGGACCTGTTCCTGCTCACCAACAAGCCTGTGATGTATGTGTGCAATGTGGACGAGGCCTCGGCCGTGAGCGGCAACGCCTATGTGGACGCCGTGAGGGAGGCCGTGAAGGACGAGAACGCCGAGATTCTGGTGATCGCCGCCAAGACCGAGTCTGACATCGCCGAGATGGAGAGTTATGAGGACCGCCAGATGTTCCTGGAGGAGCTCGGGCTCAAGGAGTCGGGCGTGGTGAGGCTCATCCAGAGCGCCTATCGCCTGCTGGGCCTGCAGACTTTCTTCACCGCAGGCGCCGATGAGTGCCGCGCATGGACCATCCACGCCGGGGACAAGGCGCCGAAGGCCGCCGGAGTGATCCACAGCGATTTCGAGAAGGGTTTCATCAGGGCCGAGGTCATCAAATATGAGGATTTTGTGGCCTATAAGTCGGAGGCCGCCGTCCGCGCCGCCGGCAAGATGGGAATCGAGGGAAAGGATTATGTCGTCCAGGACGGCGACATCATGCACTTCCTCTTCAACGTCTAAACTGTCCGCTTCGGCAGTATCCTCCGGAGACCT
>CAZIFT010000004.1:0-41340 GCA_964538395.1 uncultured Muribaculaceae bacterium | reverse complement strand
GTTGTCAGGCTCCGAGAATCCCGGATTCACAACGACATTGAGCTGAACATCGGAGGTGAAGAGATTGCCGAGGATGTTGGTGCGGTAGTTGCCCTGCAGGGGAACGTTAGGCACGGAGACGGTATTGATTTCAGTGCCGTCTTCCTTGTAGAGCTTGAGCTCCACGTCGGAAAGGGACTTGGCGTCCTTGCCCACAAGAACATAGTTCATTGCAACATAGCCATATGCGGTGCCGCCCACGGTGAGGTCCTCGTCAGGAAGAGCTGCAACGGTGAAGCTGGCCTCGGCCGTTCCGCTGACGGAGCCGTCGGTGAGGTTGAGCTCAGTTGCAAGTCCGCTGACCTTCACGGAAGACTTCTTGACCACGATGCCGGAATTGGCGGCGGCGTCGATGTCAGCCTTGGTCACTCCGAAGTTCACCTGCGCAAAAGGACGGGTGAGGGTCACGGTCTCATTGACAGAGCTGGTAATCTTCTTGTCGGCGACATAGGCATAGAAAGCGTCGCGGTTCTCGGCGTTGGAAGCGCCGGCATAGTCCACGGTCACCTTCTTGCCGGCGGCGTCGAGGGTGTAGGGAGCGCCGTCTTTATAGGCCCAGAAGAGGAAGCTATAGGTCTGGCCGGTCACGAGACGGACGGCAAACGTAGCTTTTCCGCCGCTCATCGCGATGGTCTTGGAGATCTCGGCATTGGTGATGAGCTTTCCGTCTGCGTTATAGACCTCGCAGGCAACCTTGTCCACGGTCTTCCCGTCGGCGATGGCCTTGGTCATCAGCTCAGGAGCCGCAACGGTGAATTCCACGGCAGCTTCCCCGCTGGGAGGAGCGACCGGCTGTTCCTTGGAACAGGATGCTGTCAGCGCCACTAGCGCCACGGCAGCAAGAGATTTGAGAATCCTTTTCATAGTCAAAAGATTTTGATTGATTAATTTTTTTTCGTTTATATATTATTACTAACTAATACCTTACAGAAATACATTATATTCGTCGTCAAACTCGGCATCGATACCTATGCCTCCGCCCGTTCCCAGGGTGAGGAAGTCGCCGCGCACCGTCGTCACCTTGCTGCGCACCAGAGGAACCGTAATCGACGGCGTCAGCGACAGCAGCTCGCACGTCTCCCTGTCATAGAGCGCCACCTGCACCTGAACGCTCGACTCCGTGCCGTTCACCAGCACATAGTCGAATCCCATCAGCACCTCGTCCTCCGACAGCGGGATGAACTCCGACTCGAACTGGTCGCCCATGCGCGAGTCCGTCGGCTTGTCCGTGAACATGTTGAACACGCACGGCAGGAACGATGTGTAGTAGAAGCGGATGTAGTAGTCCTCCGGATTGAACCCCGCCGCGGCCGATTCGCTCGGGCGGTCCGTCCCGTCCTCGAGGGCCATCTTCTCCCTCAGCACCTTCATCACAAGCTTCTCGAGGTCCGTGGCTATGAACTGGAACTTCGCCAGGGGCCTTTCCATCTCAAGCGTGGCCTCCACGGGCTCCTCACGGCTTCCCACCCTGTACAGGTCCACGTCCGCGCAGCCCAGGAACGCATCCTTGAAGTCGTTGTCAGCGGCATATTCTTCCGGAATGCGTATGGCGCCGAAGTCACCGGTGTCGTAGAAGAGGTCGGCGGTGCTGCCGTGAGTCACATAGTCCACCCAGCAGCGGATCCGCCAGCGGCCTTCGGGAAGCGGCACCACCGCGCTGTAGTTCAGCTCGGTGACGTCGTCCTTGGTGAGCACCGTCGTATAGGCTATGGATTCGTTGCCGGCATAGTCGCCGCCCGGAAGCTGGGGATAGAACTTCACGGTGTAGCGCACGTCATATCCGTCCGGGGAGATGCCCGCCCTGGTGTCGTACCTGATATCCAGATAGGGAGGAAGGTCGGTCGCGAAGGAGAAGTTCAGTTTCAGCCTGGCAAGCGTGTCCTCGTCCGGCCATTCGTGAACGGAGCAGGAGGCAAGCGTCAGAATCGCCGCGACCACGGCCGCAAACAGACTTGCGGCTCTTGATTTCAGACAATGCGCAGCTCTCATCGCCAGCCCTCCTTCTGTCCGTGCGACTTCGCCCTGCCCAGCTCGAAGTCGTAGGTAAGCGACACCGAGAGGTTGTCCAGGCCGATGTATGTCCTGTGGACCGTGTCCACATAGGGGCCGTTGGGCTCGTTGACGAAGCGGTCATAGTCAAGCCTGTATATGCCGCAGCCTATCGCGAACTCCATTCCCCAGCGGGGGTTCTTCCTGAACGGCATCCGGTAGCCGGCGGTGAGGCCGCCGCCCAGCAGCGGGGTGTTGCCGTCATGGTCCTGGATGCGGTAGTCGCCGCTACAGCCCAGGTTGAAGCTGGAGATGCCGAAATGGGCGCCGCCGAAAAGGCCGTCAACATATGGCAAATAGTATCTCAGCTCCGGCTGGATGGCCAGGGCGCGGAACTTCACAATCTGGGTGAAATAGTTTACCGCGGAATAGTAAAGCGGCAGGTGGAAAGTCAGGCGCTCAGCGATGTCTATCTCAGCGGCGACGTTGGCGAGCAGCAGGCCCAGGCCGACGGCGTTGGTCTTCAGCGTCAGGTGGCGGGGCCAGCCCTCGTCCGCGGGTTCGTCTTCAGCGATGGCATCAACGGCCTTCTCCTGATAGTCGGTCCTCGGGGCCAGCTCACCTATCGTGCCGGGGCTTTCGATGCTGAAGAGTTCGACACTGCCCGGTGCCTCGACCTTCGCGAGGGCAGCGTCGTGCTCGATTCTGACGACGGCGCGGAAGGAGCGCATCTTAGGGAAGCACTCTCTGGAGAGCCATTCCCAGCACTCTCCGCCCTCGGCGGCCCTCAGGCGGGATATCTTCTCTTCATCATCGAGGTCATCGTCCTCAAGGATATCCAGGATGTTTGACTTATATCTGAAAGATGAGCTTCCCGTCATCTCGGCGAGGCGGCCGAGGGGGACGGTGCCGGTGAAGGAAGACGAGATGTTGTCAGCGTCGAAAAAGCCGGGGTCCAGGCCGGCGGCAGTCAAGGCCGCGGCGGCGCTGCGAAGGCGCTCTTCGGAGAGGCGGTCGTTAAGCTCCGCGCTGCCCTCCGGTGAAGCGCAGGCGCTGAAGGTGAGCTTGACCCTTCCCGTCTCGAGGCTGCGCGAGAGGGCGTTGGTGCTCTCCACGAAGCGCGAGATATTGGCCGCATTGGAGCGGAAACGGGGCAGGTACTCGGACGACCCGCTGCGAAAATATATCTCTATCGAGGAATACTCAGAAGGCGAACTTGGCTGGGCCGATAGCGCATATTGCCCCCCCCCCGATGCATAAAATACTGAGCATCAGGACTATAGTCTTTATCAAGACTCCGGCTAGGCTATATTTTCCGTCAAGTTGCCGCATAAAAAAACGCGCCGTCCATTCAGGCGGCACTCACAAAGATATCCATTCCGGAACGGATATACAACGATATTGCAAAACTTTTTGTAATCATTTCGTAACACCCTATCCGTCTTTACATTCAGCCGCCAGGTTTCCAGCCCTCCGGCGGACATGTCCACCCCCGGACGTGGGCAGGGGGCGGGGCCCGTTGACAGCAAGTTATCGCGAAGCGATGACGCAGATGGCAATGGGAGGGGCCGGAGCGAGCAGCGCGAACGGAGTTCCGCCGGAGGGCGAAGCCTGGCGGCCGCAGAAGAGAGAAGACACAAAAAAAGGCCGACCGGGAGGGTCAGCCTTTTTGGTTGCGTCCGGGAAGACTATCTTGATGAGCAGAAGTCTATCCTGACGGTCAGAAGACTATCTTGCGCCGGCGGGAAGGTGCTCCAGCCAGTACTTGAGCATGGTCTTGTAGAGGTGCAGAGTCGTGCCGGGATACTCAGAGATGCCGTGGCTCCTCATCGGGTAAGACATCATGGAGAACATCTTGCCCTGCTTGACGAGCTCATTGACGAGCATCTCGCAGCTCTGATAATGCACATTGTCGTCACCGGTGCCGTGGATGAGCATCAGGTCGCCCTGAAGCCCTGCGGCATGGTTGATGGGAGATCCCTCATAATAGCCCTCAGGGTTAGTGGAAGGAAGGCCCATGTAACGCTCCTGATAGATAGAGTCATAGAGATACTGCGAATACACTCCGGCCACTGCGATGCCCACAGAATAGACGTCGGGATATTCAAACATCAGATGCGCGGTCGAGCTGCCGCCGCCGCTCCATCCCCACACGCCGATGCGCTCAGGATCCATGAACGGGAACATCTCCTCAGCCATCTTGACAGCCTTGGCATGGTCCTGCATGGCCACGATGCCCACCTTTCCATAGATGCACTTTCTCCACTCGCGGCCCTTAGGGTTATTGGTTCCGCGGGGGTCTATGCTCATGACGATATAGCCGTTCTCGGCCAGAAGCTGATTCCAAAGGTCTCCGCTCCAGCTGTTCTGCACGGTGGAAGAAGCCGGCTCGCCATAGATGTTGAATATGACGGGATACTTCTTGGAAGCGTCGAAATTCCTGGGCTTGATCATCCAGCCGTCAAGCACGGCCGGACCGATATTCACCTGGAAATACTCCCTGGTGTTGAAACCATAAGACTCATAGAGCTTCTTGAGCTCGGAATTGTCCTCCAGCACCTTAAGCGTCTTGTGGTCCGGAAGGGTGATCACCTCGGTGATGGTGGGGGTGGCGCTGTTGCTGCGCCTGTAGGAAGCATACTTCGCACCCGGAGCTATATCATAGCTGTGAGTGCCCCTGAAGCCCTGAGGAGTAACCCTCTCGTCGGCGCCCTTTCCGTTCAGCTTGCTCCTGTAGAGATACTGCTCCACGGCGCTGTCCGGAGAAGCCAGATAATAGACATATCCGCCCTTCGGGTCTATGCAGCAGATGCTGATCACATCGAATGCGCCCTTGGTGATGAGAGTCTCCTGGGTGCCGTCGCGGCTCACGCGGTAGAGATGCCTCCAGCCGTCCTTCTCGCTGGTCCAGGTGAAATACTTGTTGCCGTCGAGCCACTCGATGTTGTCGTGGATATTGAGGAAAGCGTCGTCATGGTCCTCATAGAACTTCTTCAGCTCCATGGTCTTGACATTGCCGTAATAGACATTGTTGGTGTTCTGCAGACGGTTGAGCTGCTGGATCATCACCTCGTCGGTGCCGGGCACGAACTCCATCCTGGCGATATAGTTCTGCCTGGGGTCGCCGGGCACGGGGAACCACTCGGACTTGGCCGTGTTCACGTCCACGACGCCCACCTTCACAGCGGAATTGGTCGTTCCGGCCTTCGGATAAGGCAGCGGAATGGGAACGGAATAGACAGAGTCCACATTGTTGATCATATAGAAAGTGCCGGTGCCCTCGGTGTCAGACTGCCAGTAGGCGATCTTGGTGCCGTCCGGGTTCCAGCGGAAGCCGTCGCGGTCGTCAAGCTCCTCCTCATAGACCCAGTCGAAGGTGCCGTTCACTATATGGTCGCAGCCATCGAAGGTGAGCTGCTTGCGGGTGCCGTCGGCGACATTCTCCACATAGATGTTGTTATAATAGACATATGCGAGCTTGCTGCCGTCATGCGAGAGCTTTCCGAACATCATGCGGGACGGGTCCAGACCCACGCCCAGCTGCTTGATCTTGCCGGAGGCTATGTCTATGACCCAGTAGTCGCCGCGGGTGTTCATTCTCCACACGCGCGAAGAATTGGTATAGACCAGAAGCTTGGACTTGTCGTCGGACCATGTGAGGCCGTCGGCGGAGATGGGCTCGGTCTGTCCCTCGGGGATGAATGCGGACATGGGGACGAGAACGGTCTTCTCTCCGGTCTTGATGCTGTTCTTTACCAGACCCTCGGAGGTGAAGGTGGAATAGGACTCGCCGTCCTCCATCCAGTCAGGGGTGGACGCCCAGCGGGAGCGGAACGTGCCCTTGACATAGATATCCTCAATCGTCAGCTTCGGCTGGGCAATCGCGCCCACGGCCGGAAGCAGCAGCGCGGCCAGGGCGGCCGCAGCAAAGAATTTCTTGTTCATTATTCGGTAAGTTAGTTGTTTTTCAATGCCTTGTCGAGCTCTCCCCACTTCGGAGGGTTCACTCCGAGAAGGTTGCGCACGAAGAAGTCATAGCGCTTGTGGTCTCCGAACTCCTCGCCCATCGTGTGGTGCGCGCCGGTAATCACCAGCAGCTCGAAGTCCTTGCCGGCCTTCTCCAGGGCGTTCACCACCTGGAAGGTAGTGGAAGGATCCACATTGTCGTCAAGCTCGCCCACGACGAGCATGAGCGGCCTCTCGAGCCTCCATGCGTTGACCACGTTGCTGCACTCCTCATAGGACTTGTCAAGCGGCCAGCCCATCCACTGCTCGTTCCACCAGATCTTGTCCATGCGGTTGTCATGGCATCCGCAGGCCGCATAGGCGGCCTTGTAGAAGTCGCCGTGGAAAATCACTGCGGCAGCGGCCTCCTGGCCTCCCGCGGAGCATCCGAACACGCCCACATTGTCGGCGTCCATATAAGGATACTTCTCGGCCGCGGCCCTGATCCATGCCTTCCTGTCCAGGAAACCGGAATCCTTGAGGTTCTTGTAGCAGATCTCCTCAAACTTCTTGCCTCTCCAGGAAGTGCCCATGCCGTCCAGCTGGACGACTATGAAGCCGAGCTCGGCGAGGCTGGACATGGAATAGTCATAGGGAGTGAAATCCTTTCTGGTGTAGGCGTCGCCGGGACCGGAATAGATATATTCTATGACAGGATATTTCTTGGAAGGGTCGAAGTTGGAAGGACGGACTATGTTGCCATACATCAGCGTCTTGCCGTCGCGGCCGGGAGCCGTGAACCTTTCGGGAGCCCTCCAGCCCGCAGCCTCGAGAGCCGAGAGGTCGGCTGTCTCGAGAGTCTCCACGAGCTTGCCGTCGCTGACTCTGCGCAGCTCGGTCACGGGAGCCTTGTCCACCATCGAATAGGAGTCCACGATCCATTTGCCGTCGGGGCTGAAAGTGGCCCTGTGGTTGCCTTCGGCGGGGGTGAGGGACACGAGGTTCTTGCCGTCAAGGCCTATGCTGTAGTAATGG
This sequence comes from uncultured Muribaculaceae bacterium, assembly GCA_964538395.1. Classification (GTDB taxonomy): domain Bacteria; phylum Bacteroidota; class Bacteroidia; order Bacteroidales; family UBA932; genus Cryptobacteroides. Next base: position 34,332 of record CAZIFT010000004.1, on the reverse strand, counting down.
ATGAAATACGGGTCTTCGCCGGGATTCATTCCGGATGCGGTGAAGGTGACGCGGCGGGCCTTCTCGTCCACGTTCACGATCTCCCTCAGGCACCAGTCGCCCTTGGTTATGAGCTTGGGCTCGGCGGAAACGCCCTTGGCCACGTCCACGAGATAGAGATGGTTCCAGTTGTCCCTCTCGCTGGTCCAGAGCAGCTCCTTTCCGTCGGAGATGAACTGACGCCAGATGCGGGTCCAGTTCACATAGGTATCGGCGGTCTCCTCGACCACGGTGCGCAGGGCGCCGGTGGAGGCGTCCATGGCAAGCAGCTGATAGAGCTGATGGCCGCGCTTGTTGTATTCGAAGGTAACCTCCTTGCTGTCAGGAGTCCACTCATAGTATCCGAGCTCATACTGATTGTCCAGAGCGGCCTTGTCGGCCTCCACCTTCTCGCCGGTCTTCACATTGAAGATCACCGGATAGTGCTGGGGAAGCTCGTCGCCGGGCTTGGCATATTCCTGCTTGTGCAGAATGGGCTGCACCTGTCCTTCGGGAGAAGACTCCACATAATAGGCATAGCGCTTGGGCACGGGACGCCTCTTGCACACGAAGATGTAGTTGCCGTCGGGCGACCAGAGAATCTGGTTCGAATAGTAGCATCCGAGAGTGCCGTCGGTGGAAAGGGCGCGGGCCTCGGAATAGGGAGTGCCCACTTCATGTATGGTGAGGTTCTGTCCGTCTATGTATGCCTCGGTCTTGCCGTCGGGCGAGAGCACGGGGAACTGGTCGGTCTCCTCGTCCACCACCATCCAGTGCTTCTCGGCAGGCTCGAACTTGCCGCCGCCCGCTCCGGGCCTCATTCCGGGGAATCCGGGCCTGCGGGCCTCAAGGCCGAGAGCCTTGTTCATCGAAGCCTCGTCGGCATAGGTCTTCCTGGCCTTCTTGGCGGCGTCATAGCTCACATAGAGAGGGCCGTCGGCGGTATTGACCTGATAGTAGAGGACGCTCGAAGAGTCCTTCCACTGGACGAACTGAGCCCAGTGATAGACCTTGTCGCGGGAGAATTTGTTCTGGAGCGTATAGGCTCTGACATAATCCTCCATAGTCCCCTGGGCATGAGAAACCGAAACGCCTCCCGCCAGGGCAAAGACGGAAAGCGCGATTGTTAGAAAGTGTTTATTCTGCATGATACATTAAGAGACGTCCGCGTGTGGTGGGCGCGAACGTCTCTCAAAGTTATGCATTATATCCGATAAAGACAATATCGGAAGCCTATCTGGACAGGTTGTAAACGATGGTCGTGACCACACGGACCTTCTTTATCTGAGGAGTCGTGGAGTCTCTGTCGGTGATGCTGAACACGCCCTGGTTGGCCGTGCGGATCTTGCCCAGACGGCTGTGGCTGTCCTTGGCGAACTTGTCGCCGGAGAGGCGGGCGTTCTCGGTAGCCTCCTCTATCATCTCGGGCTTGATGTCGTTCAGGCCCTCGAAGGAGAACTCGGCCTTGTAGTTCCAGGACTCGGAGACCAGAACTATGCCTCTGTCAAGCAGATAGGTCTGCTTATTCATCAGGTCGAGCACCTTGTCCACTTCGTCGGTGGCCACGGTCACCACGCAGGTGGCCACATAGCGGTACTTGCGGTCGGGTGTGGAATACTCCTGGGCATAGGCGTCGGAAATCGCAGGCGCGGCCACTGAAATGGCATCGTCGGCGATGCCGCCGTCCTTAAGGAAGGAGAGCACCACGGAATTCTTGGACTCAATCTCGCTGTTGAGGCTTGTGAGGTCGTTGCCCACGGCCCTGTAGGCTATAGGCCAGATGACCTTGTCGGCGGGGACTTCCCTCTCGGAGACTCCCCTCACGGTCACAGTCCTGTCAAAGGAACGCAGCACCCTGAAGGCGCGCGGAAGCATAAGCCCGACGAACACGAGGCCCAGCATTATGCACAGCGCCGGGAGCAGGCCGCAATGGCGGCGCTCAGCGCAGTTTTTCACATTGTCATTTTCCATAACAATCTATTTTTAAAGAATTTATGTACAATGAAACTAAAGAATCGCAACTGTTTCAAGCGAATTGTAGAGCTTGTCCACAGCCTTGCCGAACTCGTCGGAAGGGAAAGTGAACGAAACCTCGCCGCCGGTGGTCTGGACCGTCATGCGCGCCACTCCGGCAGCCATGGACTTGAGCTGCTCCAGAGTCGGATAGCAGATCACCCTGCCTGCGGCCAGGTCCTTCTCCTGCTTGAGATTGATGGTCTCGCCCTTTTTCGTGACTATGGTCACTGGCGAGGTGAACGAAACCGTCCTGCCGTCGAGATAGAGGTTCAGGTCTATGCTTTCAGTGTTGCTGGCGGCATAATAGAGATAGACCAGCGAGACCGACAGCCCTGAGGCCACCTTCACCTGCGCCGACTCGGCCAGACGGCTTCCGTTCTGGTCCTGGAGGGACTTGAGGTTGGAGCCGAGCTCCGAAGAGGGCTTGCGGGCGGTGCTCACGGCATCGAACAGCTCGCTTATGGCCGTGCCCAGCTCGTTGTTCTTGTACTGGACCTTTATGTAGCCGTCGGCGGACCAGCGCTTGGTGGCGTTGATGGCCGAAATGCCGGTCGTGAGCTTCCGCATGTCGGAAGCCTCAAGATAATATTCGCCGTAATTGAGATAGACAGTGTTCCCGGAGGCATTGCGTATTCCCTTGGGAGCCACCAGATTGGGGGCATCGGAATTGTTCTTCAGCACCACGGAGCCGCCGTCTCCCACCGTGATGGTGAGCGGGGCGTTCTTGGGCATCTTCCATGCCGTGGACTCCTCGAAGTCCAGCCTGAGCATATATATCGGCTGGCCGTCCTCGAACAGCACGCGGGAAAGCTTCACCGTGACCGGAGTGTCGCGGGTATTGCCGTTGGTCACCCTCACCCGCTCGGAGCCGGTATAGACCTTGCCGTTCTTCATATAATTATACTTGACCAGGTTCTGCGCGGGAAGCATGCACGCGGCCAAGACCAGGGAAAGAGCCGAAAGAATAAGTTTTTTCATAGTTTCTCAAGAATTTCGCCGGCCTCTTCCGCTCCAAAATGCTTGCCACAATATGCGAGCACGGCGACTGCGACGAGCGCCGCCACGACGGCGCCGGCCGTCACCATGAGGGAAAAGCCCGAAGCCACGGACTTGCCCATAAGCCAGAACATGAGAAGTATCGCGGCCATCACGACCACGTCGCCGACCATTCCGGGACGGGCCCCGGCCCTGAAGCGGACATTGTAGCCCCCTTCGGCGGGAGTGGCGTCAATCACCAGATGGCGGGTGCGGAAAAAGTCCGAATAGTCGGCCCACACCTCGTTTCCGGCATCGGCCACGGACTGGGAGCATTTGCCTGCGACCTCCCAGATGTGCCGCGTAAAGAGTTCAGAGTCACTGTCGGAGGGGACGAAGGCCGTTCTCACCTCCTTGAGTTTTATTCCTGTGTCGAATTCCATGTCTTATGAAGCGGACCCTCCGACTATGTCGAGGATCTCGTTGGTGATTTTCTGCTGGCGTCCCTTGTTGTATTCCAGCGTGAGTTCCTGGAGCAGGTCGTTGCCGTTGTCGGTGGCGGTCTGCATGGCCATGGTCCTGGCCGCATATTCAGACTCGGACGCGTCGAGCAGCACGGTGTAAATCTTGAGGCACATGACCATGGGCAGCAGCTTCTCGAAAAGATCCTCGCGGCCCGGCTCAAGAATGAAATCGTCCAGGGCCGCGCTGTCCGCGGAGGCGTCGCCGGCCATGGTCTTTTCCTCTTCCATGGAGAAAGGCAGATAGGTCTCGCGCTTCACGACATGGGAGGAAGTGGAGCGGTAATGGGTATAGACCAGCTCCACCCTGTCATATTTCCCGGAGAGGAAGGCCTTCATCAGCCTTTCGGCGAGGGCGGCGGCCCCGGCATAGTCGGGCTTGGCGGCGAGACCGGTGAGGTCCTCTGGCGAGACGACCCCGATTTTGCGCATAGCCTCGGACATCTTCTTGCCGACGCTATAGACGGTCACGGGGATTCCCTTTCCGTCATATTCGTCAAGAACGGCCTTCACCTGCTTGATAACGTTGGAGTTGTAGGCTCCGCAGAGGGAAGAGTTGGAGGCGCAGGCCAGCACGGCCACGCTTTTCACCTTCCTGTCCTCCTCATAGGGCCCGGGCTCCATGGCGCTCTCCATCAGGTGGCCCAGGATTCCGGTGAGCTTCTTCTCATAGGGAAGAAGGTTGCCGATGGCCATCTGGGCATGGTGCAGCTTGACCGAAGCCACCATCTTTATCGCGGAGGTAATCTTCAGCGTGCTCTTCACCGAGCCTATCCGGTTCTTTATTTCCTTAAGCGATGCCATTATTCAGATTTCGCAAACAGGGACGAGACCTCGGAAGCGGTCTCCTCTATCACTTTCTGGAGGCTCTCGTCATATTTTCCGGCGGCCAGAGCGTCGAGGACGTCCTGATGGGCGGTCCTCATCCTCTCGAGGAACTCCTTCTGGAAGGAGCGCACGTCGCCGACGGCTATGCCCTGCATCAGCGCATGGGTGCCGCAGTAGAGGATGGCCACCTGCTCGCCCACCGGCATGGGGCTATACTGGGGCTGGACAAGCAGCTCCTTGTTCTTGCGGCCCTTGTCTATGGCCATGGCGGTGACCTTGTCCATGTCGGAGGAGAACTTGGAGAAGGACTCCAGCTCGCCATACTGAGCCTGGTCTATCTTCAGAGTTCCGGCCACCTTCTTCATGCTCTTGACCTGGGCGCTTCCGCCGACTCGGGACACCGATATTCCCACATTGATGGCGGGGCGGAATCCCTGATTGAAGAGGTTGGACTCCAGATATATCTGTCCGTCGGTGATGGAAATCACATTGGTGGGGATATAGGCCGAAACGTCTCCGGCCTGAGTCTCGATTATGGGCAGAGCGGTGAGCGATCCGCCGGCCTTCACCTTGCCGCGGAGCGACTCGGGCAGGTCGTTCATCTTCTCGGCGACCTCCTGCTGGCCGATGATCTTGGCGGCGCGCTCCAGAAGTCTGGAATGCAGGTAGAACACATCGCCCGGATAGGCCTCACGTCCGGAAGGACGGCGCAGAATCAGGGAAACCTCGCGGTAGGCCACGGCCTGCTTGGAGAGGTCGTCATAGACCACAAGCGCATGGCGGCCGGTGTCCCTGAAATATTCGCCTATGGCGGCCCCGGCAAAGGGGGCGTAGTACTGAAGGGCGGCAGGGTCGGCGGCTGTCGCGGACACCACCACGGTGTAGTCCATCGCACCGGCGGAACGCAGGGTCTGCACTATGTTGGCGACGGTGGAACCCTTCTGTCCCACAGCCACATAGATGCAATAGACAGGCTTTCCCTTCAGGAATTCGCCCCTCTGGTTCAGGATTGTGTCTATGGCTATGGCCGTCTTTCCGGTCTGGCGGTCGCCGATGATCAGCTCACGCTGGCCGCGGCCTATGGGGATCATTGCGTCTATGGCCTTGATGCCGGTCTGCAGAGGCTCGTTCACCGGCTGGCGGAAAATGACTCCCGGAGCCTTTCTTTCCAGAGGCATGCGGGTCTTCTCCCCTCCGATCTTTCCCATTCCGTCCAGAGGATTGCCCAGCGGGTCCACAACCCTTCCGAGCATCCCGTCGCTCACGTCTATGGACGCGATGCGGCCGGTCCTCTTCACCCCCATTCCCTCTTTCACGAGGTCGGTGGGGCCGAGCAGGACCGCTCCCACATTGTCCTCCTCCAGGTTCATGGTCACGCCCATGACCCCGCTCGCGAACTCGAGAAGCTCGCCGGACTCGGCATTGGCAAGGCCATAGATGCGGGCCACGCCGTCGCTCACCTCGAGCACGGTTCCGACCTCCTCGAATCTGGCGGAGACGTCCACCGACTTGAGCTCGTCAAGGAGCACGTCGGATATCTCGCTCGCCTTTATATTGTTTTGCGCCATAATAATTTAGCTTTTTATCGGGAGACCTCACTCGGTCTCCAGCCCGCGGCGGACCGATTCCAGCTGGCCGGCCACGCTCGCGTCTATCCTGTAGTCATCCACGGTGAAAACGAACCCGCCGATGATTTCCGGGTCCGTCCTGGACTCCACTCTGACATCATATCCGGTTTTCCCGCGGACCATCTTCCTGAGGGCCTCCTCCAGGGAGGAATCCCCGCCGACGGTCACAAGCGAACCGGCCAGTATCCCGTGAGAACGGAGGAAAGTCATGCGGAAATCGTGCAGAATCAGCTTCAGGAACTTCTCCCTGCCGTTCTTTATGACCAGCCCGAGGAAAGCCTCCATCTCAGGTTCCAGCTTTCCGCCGGCCGCGGCACGCATGAGGGACAGCTTCTCCGCCGGGGTCACGGCCACGCGGTTCTCCACCGCCGTCCTGAAGCCGTCCACCCGGGACAGGGCCGTCTCTATGGCCTCAGCCTCCGAGCACACCGCCTCTCCGGCGGGGCTGTCGCCGACATATTTCAAAAGCGTCCTCGCATATCTGGCCGCTATGACTCCAGTGTTCATGGTTCCTTAACTGTCAGTTCTTCCGTTACCGGGCCTGGAGGAAATCTCGCTGAGCAGACGGTCGATGTACTGCTTCTGGGCGGACTCCCCTTCCAGCTCCTTTCTCACAATCTTTTCGGCTATCTGCACAGACAGCCTGGCCACCTCGTCCCTGACCTCGCGCATGGCGGCCTCCTTTTCGGCCGAGATCTCCGTCCTGGCATGGGCGACGATCCGGTCGGCCTCGGCCTTGGCGTCGGAGCGGGCTTTCTCGATCAGCTGCGCACGGGTCTCGGACGCGGCCCTGAGCATGTCGCTCCTCTCCTTGCGGGCCTTCTCGATGAGCTGGTTCTGCTCCTCGGAAAGATTCTTTATCAGCTGCTCGGCCTCGCGGGCGTCACGCAGGGATTTCTCGATGCGCTCGGCGCGTTTCTCCACTGAGGAGGTTATGACCGGGAAACCGAATTTGGCCAGGATGAAAAGGACAATCCCGAAAATCAGGGTCATCCACACGATCAGGCCGAAGTCCGGTGTAATGAGGGACATCGCTTACTTGAGAATAAGACAGACGACTATTGCGAACAGGCAGGCTCCCTCGATGAGGGCGCTTATGATGATCGCGGTCATTCGGAAATGGTCGGCCTTCTCGGGCTGGCGGGCGCCGGCCTCAAGAGATGCGGCACCGATATGGCCTATGCCGTATCCGGCTGCGAAAGCCGCGAAACCTGCACCGATTGCAGCGCCGAGTCTTCCGAATCCGGCGCTTGCGGCGACTGCCTGAAGTAAGATAGAGAGTAACATAGTTCTATGATTTTTAATTGTTTATTCTGTTTGCGGCTCCGGCCGGGACAGCCCGATGAACACGGACGAAAGCATTGTGAACACATAGGCCTGGAGGAATGCGACCAGCATCTCGAGCATGTCCATGAACACGCCCAGGCATATGGCTACGAATCCCAGTCCGGCATTCATGGCCGTGCCCATCTCCGCCGTGAGGAAAATCACCGCCACGACTCCGAGTATCATGAAATGGCCTGCCAGAATGTTGGCGAAAAGCCTGACCATGAGGCTGAAAGGCTTGGTGAATATTCCCACCAGCTCGATGGCCGGCATCAGCGGCACAGGGACCTTGAGCCAGGTGGGCACCTCAGGCCAGAATATGTCTTTCCAGTAATGTCTGTTGCCGAAGAGATTGACCGCGAAGAAGGTGCACATGGCGAGCACCAGGGTCACGGCTATGTTGCCGGTCACGTTGGCCCCGCCCGGAAAGAACGGGATTATGCCCATGAGGTTGCTGAGGAAGATGAAGAAGAAGGCCGTGAGCAGATAGGGGGAATAGCGCTTGTAATCCTTTCCGGCACAGGGCTTTATTATGTCGTTCTCAACCATGGTCACGAGCATTTCCATAAGCCCGGCGAAGCCTTTGGGAGCCTCTTCGCGGGAGTCGTGCCTGCGGTACCAGCGGGCGGTGCAGAGCACCAGGGTGAGCAGCAGGGCGCAGTTTATCAGGAGCCCGAGCACGTTCTTGGTCACCGAGAAGTCCCAGGGCTTCACCACGGTGCCGTCCGGCAGCTCTTCCACCAGCTTGTTGGCATATTTCCCGTCAGACCCGGCTATCCGGAAGCCTTCCCAGCTTTCGCCCTCGGCCACATGGCGGGAACTGAAGCAGTGCAGGCCCGTCCCGGCGCGGCTTATGACCACGACGGGCAGATAGATGCTCACGGGCTTTCCGTTCACCGTGGTTATGTGCCATTCATAGGAGTCGCGCACATGGCCGTAGAGATACTCGTCCATGTCGAAACTCTCCGCTCCGGCCCGCAGGGGCAGAAGCGTGAATAAAGCCACAAGTATGAACCAGAGTTTCTTCATATTTCCACGCAGACCGTAACCACATTGCCCTTCACTTCGGCGAAACCGGACCTGATTTCGCGGGAGCCCTCACTGCCGTCGGCGTGCCACACCACCGTGCCCTTCCCGAGGGCGGTGATGACGGGCGCATGGTCCTTCAGGACCTCGAAACGGCCCATGGTCCCGGGCAGCATGACATTGTCCACCGCCTCGTCCACGAGAGTCTCCTCAGGAGTGATTATATTCAGTCTTATATCCTTCATTACTAAATCTTTGCGCAGGCATCAACCGTTTGCGCGGGCGAGTATCGCCTCGCCTTTCTTTATCGCGTCTTCGATTGTGCCCACATTGAGGAAGGCCTGTTCTGGGAGATAGTCCACCTCGCCGTCCAGAATCTTCTCGAAACCGCTTATGGTGTCCTCTATGTCCACCATGACTCCGGGCACTCCGGTGAACTGCTCGGCCACGGCGAAAGGCTGCGAGAGGAACCTCTGGACCCTTCTGGCCCTGTTCACGGTCTGCCTGTCCTCGTCCGAGAGCTCGTCCATGCCCAGGATGGAGATGATGTCCTGCAGCTCCTGGTTTCTCTGCAGTATCTGCTTCACCCTCTGGGCCACTTCATAGTGCTTCTTGCCCACGATGTTGGGGTCCAGGATCCTGGAGGTGGACTGCAGAGGGTCCACTGCGGGATAGATTCCCAGCTCGGTGATCTTTCTGCTCAGCACGGTGGTGGCGTCAAGATGGGTGAAGGTGGTGGCGGGGGCCGGGTCGGTGAGGTCGTCGGCAGGCACATACACGGCCTGGACGGAAGTGATCGATCCGTTCTTGGTGGAGGTGATTCTCTCCTGCATGCGGCCCATCTCGGTGGCCAGGGTCGGCTGGTATCCCACTGCGGAAGGCATACGGCCCAGCAGGGCGGAGACCTCGGAACCGGCCTGGGTGAAACGGAAGATGTTGTCTATGAAGAAGAGGATGTCCCTGGGGCCTTCGCCGCTCTCGCTGTCGCGGAACGACTCAGCCAGAGTAAGTCCCGAAAGGGCCACGGAGGAACGGGCTCCCGGGGGTTCGTTCATCTGTCCGAAGACCATGGCGACCTGGGATTTCTCCAGCTCCTTGCGGTCCACCTTGGAGAGGTCCCAGTGGCCCTCTTCCATGGACTTGAGGAATTCGTCTCCATAGCGTATGACGCCGGACTCGATCATCTCGCGCAGGAGGTCGTTGCCCTCCCTGGTGCGCTCGCCCACTCCGGCGAAGATCGAGAATCCGTCATGCTTCTTTGCGATATTGTTTATCAGCTCTTTGATCAGCACCGTCTTTCCCACTCCGGCGCCGCCGAACAGTCCGATCTTTCCGCCCTTGAGATAGGGCTCCAGCAGGTCTATGACCTTGATTCCGGTGGCGAGCATCTCCTGCGAGGTGGTAAGGTCCTCGAATTTCGGGGGCTCGCGGTGGATGGGGAGGGCGCCCTTGGGGTCCAGGCTCTCCAGACCGTCTATGCTGTCGCCGGTGACGTTCATCACCCTGCCCCTGATCTGGGCTCCGACGGGCATGGAAATGGGGGCCGCAAGGCTCTCCGCCTCCAGACCTCTGCGCAGACCGTCTGTCGAATCCATGGCCACGCACCTCACGGTGTCCTCGCCTATGTGCTGCTGAACCTCGATTATCAGCTCTCTGCCGTCGGGTCTGGCCACCTTGAGGGCGTCGTTGATCCTGGGCAGGTCCAGGGCCTCTTTCCCTTCGGGAACGTCGAAATGGACGTCAACGACAGGTCCGATAATCTGGGATATGTGTCCGGTTATTCTGTTTGACATTATTTTAGTGTTCTTTTGATTCGCCTTTCGTGAAACAATTCTGCAAATTTACAGAAAAAAACATGCCATGACAACCTAATAAAGTTGGACTATTTTTCGCCAAATTATTTAGAAATAGGCCCATTTTTTGATGAAAAGGAGCAGATTCTTCTCCAAAAGGATATGCGTCATTTTTTGCCGTCTGTCCCGCTGTGAGATAAAAATTTTAAAAAACGCCTAAAACTCCATATATTTGCGGGTTGGAAGACCCGTTGCGGACAGCGGACGGGAATCCGAAAGGAAAGAACAAAGACAAGACTTGTAATTTTTAATATCACAACACCATGAAAATCATTCAGGTAACAGGCAGGGAGATCCTCGATTCCAGAGGAAACCCCACTATCGAGGCCGAAGTGGTCCTCGAGTCCGGCATTGTTGGAACAGCAGCAGTTCCCTCCGGAGCTTCCACAGGTGAAAACGAGGCTCTCGAGCTCCGTGACGGCGATCCCAAGCGCTACGGCGGCAAGGGAGTTCTGAAGGCCGTCGCCAACATCAACGACAAGATCGCTCCCGCCATCATCGGAATGTCCGCCTTCGAGCAGCGTGCAATCGACAAGACCATGCTTGAGCTCGACGGCACCCCCACCAAGAGCAATCTCGGTGCAAACGCCATCCTCGGCGTTTCCCTCGCAGTCGCAAAGGCCGCAGCCGCCTATCTCGACATGCCTCTCTACAGATATATCGGCGGCACCAACACCTATGTGCTCCCTGTGCCCATGATGAACATCATCAACGGCGGCGCTCACTCTGACGCCCCCATCGCATTCCAGGAGTTCATGATCCGTCCCGTCGGAGCCACCAGCGAGGCTGAAGGCGTCCGTATGGGTGCTGAGGTGTTCCACGCTCTCCAGAAGGTGCTCAAGGGCCGCGGACTTTCCACAGCCGTGGGTGACGAGGGCGGCTTCGCTCCCAAGCTCAACGGTATCGACGACGCTCTCGACTGCATCATCGAGGCCATCAAGAACGCCGGCTATGTGCCCGGAAAGGATGTGACCATCGCCATGGACTGCGCCGCTTCCGAGTTCTGCGTGAAGGAAGGCGACACCTACTACTATGACTACAAGCAGCTCAAGGACGGCAAGAAGAAGGATCCCAACGGAAAGAAGCTTACTTCCGACGAGCAGATCAAGTATCTTGAGGAGCTCATCTCCAAGTATCCTATCGACAGCATCGAGGACGGTCTCTCCGAGGAGGACTGGGACGGCTGGGTGAGACTCACCAAGGCCATCGGCGACCGCTGCCAGCTCGTGGGCGACGACCTGTTCGTCACCAACGTGAAGTATCTCCGCAAGGGTATCGAGATGGGTGCAGGTAACTCCATCCTCATCAAGGTCAACCAGATCGGTTCTCTCACCGAGACTCTGGACGCCATCGAGATGGCTCACCGCAACGGCTACACCACAGTGACTTCGCACCGCTCCGGCGAGACCGAGGACACCACTATCGCCGACATCGCAGTGGCTACCAACAGCGGCCAGATCAAGACCGGTTCGCTGAGCCGCACCGACCGTATCGCCAAGTATAACCGCCTCATGAAGATTGAGATGGAGCTCGGCGAGGAGGCCCGCTATGGCTACGAGAAGATCAAGAAGTAAATCTCTGATTTAAATACCACAACAAAAAGGATGGCTAGTTTCTAGTCATCCTTTTTTTGTATCTGATAGCTTTCCGGCATCCGGCCGCTCTCCTCCGGAGACCTTCGCTTCGCTCATCCCACCACCGCTTCGCGGCGGTCCCCCCGCTCATGATGCCGCGGGCGGCACAGGTCCCGGAGGAGACAGCCGATGCCTTAAATGTATCGGCTTATCATTGTTGTCTGGCGGTCTGCGCCGGCGGGCGTGTCCACCCGCGGACACGAGTAGCGGGAGGGGCCCGTTGACAGCAAGTTATCGCGAAGCGATGACGCAGATGGCAATGGGAGGGCCGGAGTGCAGCAAGTCGCAGACTTGCGAACGGAGTCCCGCCGGCGCAGACTGCCAGACAAGGCTATAGGGCGAGGCGGAAGCCGAAGGTGCTTTTGACGTTGTCGGCGGGGATGCCGGAACGGTTGGACACACGGCAGGCCTTCCAGTTCGAGGCGGAACTCCCGCCCCTCATGACCCTGGTGGAAACAGCCTCCGACTCCAGAGGCCCGTCGCCCGGAGCAAGCTCCACCCCGGCATGAACATCATAAGACCCGTCCCCATAAGGAATATAGCTGTCCAGACACCACTCCCAGGCATTGCCGCTCAAGTCATAGAGCCCCAGCTCATTGGCCTGCAGCGAAGCCACCTTCGCCACCTTCAGAGGCTCATTCTTGTCGGCATAGACCGCAACATCGCTGATCCTGTTCGACCCGGCATAGCGATAATGCCCCGACTTCACGCCCCCGCGCGCCGCATACTCCCATTCAAACTCCGTAGGCAGACGGAACTGCCTGCCGCTCAACTCATTGAGTTTCAGAATATACTCCTGCGCCGCATACCACGACACATTGATGACCGGCTTCTCCGGCTCCGACGCCAGATTGCCCAGAGGGAGATCCTCCATCACCGCCAGCCACTGACCCACAGTGACCTCAGTCCTGCCGAGCTCAAAATCAGCCACATCCACCACCTGAACCGGCTTCTCATCATCGTCGGCATACTTCCCCTGCTCCGCAGTGCCTCCTGCCGCCAGAGTAGCTCCCGGGACACCTATCATCCTGAATTCCACGCCATTGACCGTCACAGTCTCACTCTCCGACACCGACTCCCTGGAAACCTGCACACCCTTCATGGCCGCAGCCACCGGCTCCGGACACACCGTCCCGTCGGCAGCCGCCACCCTGAACACTATGGGCCCGCGGGTATAGGCCGGGACATCCTCCCGCTCCTTCGCGCTGCGCACCACCCTGGCGCCGTCCACATCAGGAGACTCCGACGAAGTCCACTCCCTCACCCCGGCATCCGGCGAAATCACCCCGCTCTTCACGGCATACTCCCACATCGCCTCAGTCGGCACCATATACTCCTTTCCAGAGGTCTTCGAAAGCTTCTTCGCGAACTTCACACAGTCGTCATAAGAAACCATGGCCTTGGGAGCATCCGGGTCGGAAACCTTGCCTCCCATCACCTCCGCCCACTGCCCCTCAGTGACCGGGCTGCGCATAATCGTGTATCCGTCCATCAGCATCTGCCGCGCCGAAGACGCCCCGCTGATCAGCCTCTTGTCAGACAGAGTATTGAGCGAAAAAGTGCCGGGAGCCACAGAGCCCTCGTCCAGATTGATGTCCTTCCCGCCGCCGCAGGAAACCAACGCGAGCGCACAGGCCGCGACCAAGACAAAACGCTTATTCATATAGAATGGATTTTATTGCATTGAAAATGCGGATGGAGCTTCGCCGGTTCAGGGCAAAGTCCGCATCCGTGCCCCCCTTCTCCCTCGAAATGCCCCCGCATATGTCCACGCCGGCGATGCCGGAAGCAAGACCGGCTATCGAGCGCAGATGGCCCTCAAGATCGTCCATGGTCATGGAGCCCTGGTCCCAGTCGGTCCGGGCCTCGGAAGGAAGAAGAACATCCCGGTCTATGGAAACATAGACCTTATGCCCCCTGAGCCCGCTCCAGTCCGGCTCCGTTCCCTCAGGGAAAACCATAACCCGCTGACCGTCAGCGGTGTCGGCAAGCTCAGAGGCCGCCCCGTCAGCGACGCCCATATCGCATTCGGCCATGAGTTTCGGGTCTATGCCCGCAATCACGGCGCGCCGCACGGCCGGAGCCCGTTCCAGCAGCGACCGCACCCATCCCCCGCAGCTCAGTATGTCGCCGAAGGCAGCGGGCTGCATGTCCGGATGACGGTCGAAAAGGACCAGGTCCACCGGCGTCCCCGGATTCATCCTCAGGAAACGCTCCACGGTGAAAAGACTCAGATAATGATAGTCCCCCGTGTCTATCCAATTGACATTCAGTCCGTCAGAAGCGGCAGCCTCCATCCGGCGGACGATTTCGCCGGCCGCGTCGGAGTCGCAATAGCAGTTGGTCCCCGGAATGTCCCGGCAGTCCACCCGCACGAAGCCCTCCCCGAGCCCCTCATCAGCCACGGCTCCGGAAAAATCATAGACATATGCCCAAAAAGGCCCCATATCCAGCAAAAGCCTGGCGTCAGAGCGTCTGGCCGCCGATGAACTCGCGCATTATGGAAGTGGGCGGAATCGCCGCAATCTCCGAAGGCTGCAGCGGCTTGATGAAGCTGAGGAACTTCAGCATCCTGGCCGCCTCCGGATAGGCCTCCGAATTGGGGGCAATCCTGCGCAGCAGCGGCTCGGCATAATAACGGAGCAGCGGCAGCTCGAAGACCAGCGCCGAATTGAAAATCACATCGGCATTCTCCTGGAAAGGGAAAATGTTGCGCACCTCGCCGCGCCTCACGCTCGGCCAGCGCATTATGGTGGATTCAGGCGAAATGCCGCGCACCCGGTTGTCGCGCACCATGCGCCGCAACAGGCGGTTGTCCGAAGTGGAGATGTTGTTGTTCTCGTCCAGATGCAGCGAAGTGAGGGCGGACGCATAGACCCTGAAAATCCTGCTGTTGTCCACTCCCGGAGTCATGTCCGGATTCAGCGCGTGGATGCCCTCCATTATGAGTATGTCGTCCTTCTCCAGCTTCAGCCGGTTGCCCGACCAGACCCTGCGGCCCTCCTTGAAGTCATACTTGGGGACTTCCACCTCCTTCCCGTCCAGAAGGTCGTTCAGCTGGCTGTTCAGGCAGTCGAGGTCCATGGCTCCGAGCGACTCGAAATCCTTCTCTCCGTTCTCGTCCAGCGGCGTGTCGTCCCTGTCGCGGAAATAATTGTCCAGCTCGATCACCTTCGGATTGAGTCCCAGCACCTTGCACTGCAGAGCTATCCTCAGCGACGAAGAAGTCTTGCCGCTGGAAGAAGGCCCCGCGATGAACACTATCTTCACCTTGTCGCGCCTCTGCCAGATCATGTCCGCGATCATGGCATATTTCCTCTCATGGAGCGACTCGGATATATTGATGATATCCACGGCCTTGCCCATGTCTATGGCCGTGTTCAGCGAGCCGAGCCCGTGAATCCCTATCACCTGGCACCACTGGTTATATTCCTCCAGCGAGCCGGCTATCTTGGACTGCCGGCGCATGGGCATTATCTTGTTGAAATTGCTTATGAGCGGCAGCTGCAGGCACAGACCGCTGCTGAAGGCGGAAAGGTCGAACACCTTGAGGAAGCCCGTGGAAGTAGCCAGCGGCCCGTGGAAAGTGTCGCCCAGACCATCCAGATAATAGATCACCGTCGTATAGAGTCCCAGACTGTTGAGCAGCCGGGACTTGTCGGCCTGATGGTGAGAGAGGAACAGCTTGTCGGCGTCCTCCGCCATAAGCTTGCCGCTGGTGAAAGGCAGGTCAGCGTCTATCAGCTCCTGCATCCTGGTCTTGAGCGCATCCACCTCCTCGTCCTTCAGGAAATGGATTCCGCACCTCTTGCCGGTCTCAGGGTCTATGTCGGCGATCTCGCAGTAGAGGCCGCTGGGAAGAGAATGCTCCACCAGAAGCACCTTGTCGGGATACAGCTCGGAGACTGCCTTCTGCAGCACGAAACAGAGCGAGCGGATATAGCAGCGGCGGCCCTCCGGATTGGCATAGGTCACGAACTCCACCCTGTGGGGGTTGTAATTGCGGAAATTCAGGTCCTTGATCTTCTGGTCCACCAGCGCGGCCAGGACCGGAAGCTCGTTGCCCGAGCGCTCGTCCCTGACCGTCCTGCACCATTTCCGAGATGCCTCAAGAAGGGTGGAACCGGCCTCTATAGTGTGTCTCTTGCCGTCGTTGACGCAGAAAATCTGCAGATTTTCTCTTGTGTTCTTCTCCATTTGTCTTTCTGTAAAAATTCTTCAGTTCTCCTGCAAAGGCGATGCCCGAAAGGCGGAAAATCCCGTCAGAGCACCTCGCGGAGGAAAGGTCCCGTGACCGAATTCCGGTCCGCCGCCACAGCCTCGGGAGTGCCCTGCGACACGACCACTCCGCCCTTGCGGCCTCCGTCCGGGCCGAGGTCGAAAATATAGTCCACCGACTTGAGCACATCCAGGTTATGCTCTATGATGACCACCGTATTTCCCTGGTCCACAAGCTTCTGCAGCACTCCAAGCAGCACCTTTATGTCGTCGGAGTGAAGGCCCGTCGTGGGCTCGTCCAGGATGTAGAGAGTGTTGCCGCTCGCGTTCCTGAACAGTTCGGCGGCCAGCTTCATCCTCTGGCTCTCGCCGCCCGAAAGGGTCACGGCCGACTGGCCCAGGGTCACATAGCCCAGACCCACGTCGTCCAGCGCCTTCAGCTTCTGATAAATCTTGGGTATGCTGCTGAAAAACTCAGCCGCCTCCGAGATGGGCATGTTCAGCACATCATTGATTGTCTTGCCCTTATAGTGCACCGCCAGGGTGTCCTCCTTGTAGCGCCGGCCTCCGCATTCCTCGCAGACCACATTGACCGAAGGCAGGAAATTCATCTCGATCACCTTGATTCCGGCACCCTTGCACGCCTCACAGCGGCCGCCGGCCACATTGAACGAAAACCTGCCGGCCCCGAAGCCGCGGACCTTGGCGTCGATGGTGTCGGCGTAGAGGTTGCGGATGTCGTTGAACACCCCGGTGAAAGTGGCCGGATTGCTTCTGGGCGTGCGCCCGATGGGGCTCTGGTCGATCTCAATCAGCTTGTCTATGTTCTTGATACCCAATATCTCGTCATATGGCAGGGCCTTCAGCTTGGAGCGGTAGAGCCGGTTCTTGACCACCGGCATCAGCGTCTCGTTGATGAGCGAAGACTTGCCGCTGCCGCTCACTCCGCTGATGCCCACGAAGCAGCCGAGCGGAATGTCTATGCTCACATTCTTCAGATTGTTGCCCCTGGCTCCCCTTATGCCTATCGACAGCCCGTTGCCGAGCCTTCTGTGCTTCGGGACAGGGATGCATTCCCTGCCGCGGAGGTATTCCGCCGTGAGCGAAGGGCGCATTATGCAGTGTTTCAGAGTGTCGGCGTCCGGCTTCACCCCCCGGACTATGTAGTCGGTCGGGGCGCTCATGCAGATCTCGCCGCCCTTGGAACCGGCGCCGGGACCCACGTCCACAATCCAGTCCGAAGACATCATGGTCTCAGTGTCGTGCTCCACCACCATCACCGAATTGCCCTCGTTCATCAGGGCCCGGAGCGAGGCGATCAGCTTGCGGTTGTCCCTCTGGTGCAGGCCTATGCTGGGCTCGTCCAGGATATAGAGCACATTGACCAGCTTGGACCCGATCTGGGTCGCCAGCCTGATTCTCTGGCTCTCGCCGCCCGAAAGCGAAGATGTGGCGCGGTCCAGCGAGAGATAGTCCAGGCCCACGTTCACCATGAATCTTATCCTCTCCCGCAGCTCCTTCAGAATGTCGCGTCCTATGGCGTTCTCCCTCTCGCTGAGCTTGCCCGGCAGGGCTTCCACCCACTTCTCCAGCTCGCTGATTTCCATGGCCGCCACCTCCGAAATAGTCTTGCCGTCTATCTTGAACCAGTTGGTCTCTTCCTTGAGGCGGGTCCCGTGGCAGACCGGACACACTATCTTGTCCTCCACATCCCCGGCTATGCCGTCGAAGGAGACCATCTCGGTCTGGATGCCGTCGCCTATGCGGAAAAGCTCGTCGGAACCATAGACAATCAGAGAAATCGCCTCATCGGGGATTTCGGAGACCGGGTCATAGAGCGAAAAATTATATTTCCTTGCTATTGAGCGGATTATGTCGAACTTGCGGGTCTCGCGAATCTTGCCCAGCGGGACTATGGCCCCGTCGGCTATGGACAGCGACCGGTCCGGGATTATGCTGTCTATGTTCACGTCCGCTATCATGCCCAGGCCCTTGCAGTGCGGGCAGTAGCCTTCGGGCGAATTGAACGAAAAGCTGTGCGGCTGCGGCTCCTGGATGGAAAGGCCGGTGTCCGGGTCCACCAGATGCTTGGAATAATGGACCAGCTCCCCGGTCTCATAGTCCATCACGGCCAGCGAGCCCTTGCCTCTGGACAGAGCGTCGGCCACGGAGCTCTTGACCCTCTTCAGGTCGCCGTCCCCGGGCTTGAGCTTATCGATCACCAGCTCTATGAAATGCGTCTTGTAGCGGTCCAGAGCCGTGACTTCCGTGAGGTCGGTAATCTCGCCGTCTATCCTGCACTGGGTGTAGCCCCTCTTGCGGATCTGGTCGAAAAGTTCCTTGTAATGGCCCTTTCTTCCGCGCACCAGCGGCGCCAGCAGATAGCATTTGCGGCCCTTGTAGCGGGTCATGACCAGGTCTATGATCTGTTCGTCGGTGTAGCGGACCATTTCCCGCCCGCTCGCGGGCGAATAGGCCCGGGAAGCCTTGGAATACAGCAGGCGCAGGAAGTCGAAGATCTCGGTTATGGTGCCCACGGTGGAGCGCGGATTGTTGCCGGTGGTCTTCTGCTCTATGGCTATGATGGGGCTGAGGCCCTCGATGCTCTCGGCCTCGGGCTTCTCCAGCACGCCCATGAAATGCTTCGCATAGGTGCTGAGGGTGTCCATATAGCGCCTCTGCCCCTCGGCATAGATGGTGTCGAAGGCCAGCGAGGACTTGCCGCTGCCGCTCAGGCCCGTGACCACCACGAACTCGCCCCGCGGGATGCTGACATTCACGTTCTTGAGATTGTGGGCCCTGGCCCCGGTTATTTCTATGTATTCCTTCTTCTGTGCCGCCATCTTGCCCGTGGTGTTTTTTATCTCACTAAAGTAGTTATTTTTGCAGAATAACCGATGGCCGCGGCGCGACAAAATCCGCACCCGGGCCGCCGGCAAGCCGGGCCTCCGCGGCATGCGGGAACCGGCCGGGACAAAAACAATTCGGAATGCTGCAGATAAAGACTTTTTCATTCAATCCCTTCGGGGAGAGGTGCGTCCTGATGTGGGACGGCACCGGAGAGGGTGTGGTCGTGGACCCCGGATGCTACGACGACAGAGAGGCCGCCGCCCTTGAGGACGAAATCCGCAAGGAAGGGGTCTCCGTGAAGGCCGTATGGCTGACCCACGCGCACTGGGACCATGTCTGCGGCATGGAAAGAGTCCTGAAGCAGCACCCCGTCCCCGTGATGATGAGCCCGCTGGAAAAGGAGACCCTGGCATCGAACGGAGCCATGGCCGGCCGCTTCGGCTTCAAGCTCGCCCCCATGGAGTTCAAGACCACCGACATAAAGGACGGCGACACGCTGCGCTTCGGCGACAGCTCGTTCACGGTCATAGGCACTCCGGGCCACACTCCCGGAGGCGTATGCTTCCACGACGCCGCCGACTCGGTCCTGCTGAGCGGAGACACGCTCTTCGCCGGCAGCATAGGCCGCAGCGACCTCCCGGGCGGGGACTATGACAAGCTGATAGTCAGCGTGATGGACAAGATAATGGGGCTCCCGGGAGACACCGACGTGATTCCCGGCCACGGCCCGGTCACGAGCATATCCCACGAGCGCACCCACAACCCCTTCCTCCAGCCTTTCAACGAAAGGGAGGAGCTGTTCCCGGAGGAATTCGGCGGCGAGGACAAAGTTTGAAATCCGCCCCAAGTTCCGTATCTTTGAACCTCAGTTAACCTCTTTTTCATCCATGCACATCGGTGTCGCCGGAAATATAGGCTCGGGCAAGACTACCCTCACGAAAATGCTCGCCGAGCATTACGGGTGGACCCCAAAGTTCGAGTCGGTCACGTTCAACCCCTATCTGGAGGACTATTACAATGACATCCCCCGCTGGTCGTTCAATCTGGAAATCTATTTCCTGGAGAACCGCTTCGAGGACGTGCTGGAGATAGCCAAGAGCGAAGGGACCGTAATCCAGGACAGGACCATATTCGAGGGAGTGTATATCTTCACCGCGAACAACCACGACATGGGCAACCTCAGCGACCGCGATTTCGAGACCTACATGAGGCTGTTCAAGTCCATGATGTCGATGGTGCAGCTCCCCGACCTCATGATCTATCTGCGCTCGTCGGTCCCGAACCTCATCGCCAGGATCCAGAAGCGCGGCAGGCTCTATGAGCAGGGAATGAGAATAGAATATCTCTCCAACCTCAACGACCGCTATGAGCGCTTCATCCACGAGGAGTATGCCGGCAGAGTGCTGGAAATCGACGCCGACAACCTGGATTTCGAGAACAGGCCGGAGGATTTCGAGTTCGTGACCGAGAGGATAGACGCCGAGCTGTTCGGACTGTTCAGCCCGGAAGACAAATAGATAAAATATTCAGAATCATGCATATAGCAGTAGCAGGAAACATAGGAAGCGGCAAGACGACCCTGACCAGGATGCTTGCGGAACATTACGGATGGACCCCGAAATTCGAGTCGGTGGACTACAACCCCTATCTTGCGGATTTCTATGAGGACATGGAGCGCTGGTCGTTCAACCTCCAGATCTATTTCCTCAACAAGCGCTTCAAGGACGTGGTGGACATCTCCAAGTCCGACAAGATCATAATCCAGGACAGGACCATCTATGAGGACGCCAAGATTTTCGCCCCGAACCTCCATGCCATGGGCCTGATGAGCTCCCGCGACTTCGAGAACTATTCCGACCTGTTCGACCTCATGATGTCGCTGGTGAAGGCTCCGGACCTGCTCATCTATCTGCGCAGCTCCATTCCCAACCTTGTGGCCCAGATCCAGAAGAGGGGCCGCGAATATGAAAAAAGCATACGCATAGACTATCTGACCGGCCTGAACGAGCGCTATGAGAACTGGATTTCGTCCTATGGCCACAATCTCCTGATCGTGGACGCCGACAACATCAAGTTCGGCAACAATCCGGAGGATTTCGAGAAGGTGACCGAGATGGTGGACAACCAGCTCTACGGCCTCTTCCCTTCCAACGTCTAGAGGAGACTTTTCCTGTACCAGTCGTAGAGGCGCCTAACGCCGTCCTCTATCTCCACCCTGTGATTCCAGCCCAGGCTGTGCAGCTTGGACACGTCCGTGAGCTTGCGCGGCGTGCCGTTGGGCTTGGAGGAGTCCCATGCAGTCTCGCCGGAGAATCCGACGGTCCGGGCCACCAGCGCAGCCAATTCCTTGATTGTGAGCTCCTTGCCGGTGCCCACATTGATGTGGCAGTTGCGTATTTCCCCGAGCGAGGGAATCGCGCCGCCGCGGCCCTCGGAGTTGTTGCGGTCCACCTTGCCGTCGGTCCGCACTCCATAGAACACGCTTGAATACTTGTCAGTCCCCACTATGTCCGCAAAGCCCACGTTCAGAAGCACATGGACCGAGGCGTCGGCCATGTCGCCGCTCCAGAGGAACTCGCGCAAGGGGCTGCCGTCGCCCCAGAGCGTCACTTTGCCCGGCTCTATGCCATAGAAGGCCAGCGCCTTGAGTATGCGGTCCCCGGGGCTGTTCCCGTCCACATTTCCCCCGCCCACTACGGCGGCCAGCGCGGCCGGAGGATTCAGGGGGCGGCAGGCCATGTCGGCCCTCACCGCGTCCCAGTCGCCCTCGCCCAGCAGCTTCGCAAGGCAGAACTTGCGCATCATGGCGGGCATGACATGGGAGTTCTCCAGATGGAAATTGTCGCCGGGGCCATAGAGATTGGTGGGCATCACGGCGATGTAGTCGGTGCCGTACTGCAGATTGTAGCTCTCGCACATCTTCAGTCCGGCGATCTTGGCTATGGCGTATTCTTCGTTGGTGTATTCCAGGGGCGAAGTCAGCAGAGCGTCCTCCCTGATGGGCTGGGGAGCGTTCTTGGGATAGATGCAGGTGGAGCCGAGGAACAGGAGGCGGCGGACGCCGTGGAGCCATGCCTGCTCGATGACATTGCACTGGATCTTGAGGTTCTGCATTATGAAGTCGGCCCTGTAGAGCGAGTTGGCCATGATTCCGCCTACGAAGGCGGCGGCAAGCACCACTGCGTCGGGCCTTTCTTCGTCGAAGAAGCGGCGGACGGCAGCCTGGTCGGTGAGGTCCAGCTCGGCATGGGTCCGGCCGACAAGATTGGTGTACCCCCTTCCGAGGAGGTTGTCCCATATGGCCGAGCCCACAAGCCCCCTGTGGCCGGCGACATAGATTTTGGACTCTCTGTCCAGCTTCATTTCACTATTCCCTTTTCCAGATATTCTTCCAGGTTCACCCTCTCGCGGGCGGCGGCCTCGTCGGCCCTCACCTTGCACATGTCGCTCTCCACCATAAGCCGGACCAGCTCCTCGAAAGAGGTCTTGGAGGGGTTCCAGCCGAGCTCGGCCTTGGCCTTGGAAGGGTCGCCCCAGAGGTTCACCACGTCGGTGGGACGGTAGAAATCGGGCGACACCTCCACCAGCACCCGGCCGGTAGCCTTGTCGATGCCCTTCTCGTCGGCGCCTTCTCCCTTCCATTCCAGCTCTATGCCCACATAATGGAAGGCCAGGGTGGCGAACTCCCTCACGGTGTGCTGCACTCCGGTGGCTATCACATAGTCGTCGGGCCTGGCGTTCTGCAGAATCAGCCACATGCATTCCACATAGTCCCGGGCATAGCCCCAGTCGCGGCGGCTGGAGAGGTTGCCCAGATAGAGCTTGTCCTGCTTGCCCTGCTTTATGCGAGCGGCGGCCAGGGTGATTTTCCGGGTCACGAAGGTCTCGCCCCTGCGCTCGCTCTCGTGGTTGAACAGGATTCCGTTGCAGGCGAACATGCCGTAGGCGTCCCTGTACTCCCGCACTATCCAGTAGCCATACTGCTTGGCCACGGCGTAGGGGCTGTAGGGATGGAAGGGGGTGTTCTCGTTCTGGGGCACCTCCTCCACCTTGCCGTAGAGCTCGGAGGTGGAAGCCTGATAGATGCGGCAGCTTTCGGTCAGGCCGCATATGCGCACGGCCTCCAGAATCCTGAGCACGCCCACCGCGTCCACGTTCACCGTGTATTCCGGCGAATCGAAGGACACCTGCACATGGCTCTGGGCGGCGAGATTGTAGATTTCGTCGGGGCGGACCCGGCCGACCACGTTCACCACGGACATGGAGTCCGACATGTCGGCATAATGGAGATGGAAATCGGGACAGCCTTCGAGATGGGCTATGCGTTCGCGGTAGTCCACCGAGCTGCGGCGGATGATACCGTGGACATCATAGCCTTTCGCCAGCAGCAGCTCGGAAAGGTAGCTGCCGTCCTGGCCGGTGACGCCCGTTATGAGGGCCGTTTTCTTTTTCTGCATGTCAGAAGTCTTTTGGAAGCCGTCCCGTGCGCCACGGCGCTAGTCGCGGCGGAAGATGTCTCGTGTATAGACCTTGTCCTTCACATCGTCGAGCACCTTGTCGTAGCGGTTGGCGATGATGGCGTCCGACTCGGCCTTGAAGCGGGCGAGATCGTTGACCACCGAGCTGCCGAAGAAGCTGTCGCCGTCGGCGAGCGTGGGCTCATAGATGATGACCTGGGCGCCCTTCGCCTTGATGCGCTTCATCACGCCCTGGATGCTGGACTGGCGGAAATTGTCGCTGTTGCTCTTCATCGTGAGGCGGAACACGCCGATGGTGCAGGGCTTCTCGCGGTTCGAGTCCCAGGAGCTGTTCTCGCCGTAGTAGCCGGCCTTGCGGAGCACCTGGTCGGCGATGAAGTCCTTTCTGGTGCGGTTGCTGTCCACTATGGCCTGAATCAGGTTCTCGGGAACGTCCTTATAGTTGGCCAGCAGCTGCTTGGTGTCCTTGGGGAGGCAATAGCCGCCATAGCCGAAGGAGGGGTTGTTGTAATGCGTGCCTATGCGCGGGTCCAGTCCCACTCCGTCTATTATAGCCTGAGTGTCAAGCCCTTTCATCTCGGCATAGGTGTCGAGCTCGTTGAAGTAGCTCACTCGCAGGGCCAGATAGGTGTTGGCGAAAAGCTTCACTGCCTCGGCCTCGGTGAGACCCATGTAAAGCGTGGGGATGTTCTGGGCTATGGCGCCTTCCTGCAGCAGGGCGGCAAAAGTGTGCGCGGCCTCGTCCAGGAACGCGTCTCCCTCCGGCCTGCCCACTATTATGCGGCTGGGATAGAGGTTGTCATAGAGAGCCTTGCTCTCGCGGAGGAACTCGGGCGCGAAGATGATGCGGGAGTCGTTGTAGCGCTTGCGCACGCTCTCGGTATAGCCCACGGGGATTGTGGACTTTATCACTATCACGGCCTCCTTGTTCACGCTTCTGGCGAGCTCTATCACCTCCTCCACGTGACGGGTGTCGAAGTAGTTCTTCTGGGGGTCGTAGTTGGTGGGGGTGGCCACCACTATGAAATCGGCGTCGGCATAGGCGGAAGCTCCGTCCGCAGTCGCCTCAAGATTCAGCGTCTTCTCCGCCAGATACTTGGAAATGTATTCGTCCTGTATCGGAGATTCCCTTCTGTTGAGCATCTCCACCTTCTCCGGGACCACGTCCACGGCCTTGACGCTGTGGTGCTGGCTCAGGAGCACTGAAATGCTCAGGCCAACATAACCGGTTCCGGCCACAGCCACTCTGATATCTTTAAATTCTTTCATATTCCGCTAATATACAAAATTTACAGTCATCGGGATCCTTATTCCGCAGGACTCACCGTCCCCACGAACTCCGCCGGGCCCGTGAGCCACACGTCCGAAAACGCCCGGCCGTCTCCTTCGGCAGAACCGGATGCGCCGGGACGGAACGACACTTCCAGCCCGGCTATGCGGGCCTGCACCTTCACCGACACGCTTCCGTCAGCAGCCGTCGTCCCGGCCCCGTGGCGGATGTATGCGGCCGCTGCCGACGCGACTATCCCGGTGCCGCAGGCGAGGGTCTCGCCCTCCACGCCCTTCTCGAAAGTGCGCACCCTGATTCCGCCTCCGGGAAGCACCGTAACGAAGTCGGCGTTGGCTCCCTGGGGGGCGAACCTGGGGTCATGCCTGTAGCGTGGTCCTTCGGCGGCGATGTCGAGGCCTTCCACATCGTCCCTGAAGACGACGCAGTGGCGGGTGCCGGTGTCCAGAAACCAGGCGCCGTCGCCATAGCTCCTTATGTCCGTGATGTCCTTCATCCCGAGCCTCACCGTGCAGGAGTTTCCGTCACGGGACAGGACATATGCCGTGTGGGGGCCGTCCGGAGCCATGAAATGATAGCATTTCAAGCCCGCCGAAGCCGATTTCGGGACTATGCCGAGCCGGTCGGCGAATGCGGCTATGCAGCGCCCGCCGTTGCCGCACATCATCCCCGAGGAACCGTCCGGATTCCAGAAGCTCATCCTGAAATCATAGGCCCCGTCGTCCTCCAGCAGCATGAAGCCGTCGGAGCCGAAGCCCGTATGGCGGTCGCACAGGCGTCTGACATCTCCGGCGGAGACGCTAAGAGCGGCGCCTCTGCCGTCGGCAAGCAGGAAATCGTTGCCCGCACCGTGGTATTTATACAGCAGCATAGATTTAAATCCTGTCTATTTCTTCGCGGACAAGCGAGCCGAGCAGGTCCAGTCCGCTGACTATCTTTTCGGGCGACATGAAGGAGAAATTCAGCCTCATGGTGTTGCGTCCGCCGCCGTCGCTGTGGAAGAAGGACCCGGCCACATAGGCCACGCCTGCGGAGAGGGCCCGGTCATAGAACTTGACGCTGTCGAAGCCTTCGGGCAGAGTCAGAAAGAGGAACAGACCGCCTTCGGGGCGGGTCCACGAGACGCCTTCGGGCATGACGCGGGAAAGGCGGCCGAGCATGAGGTCGCGCTTGGAGCGATACAGGTCTATGCTCTTGCGCAGATTGGCGTCGAGCCTGCCGGAGCCCATGAACTCGGCGGCGACGTATTGGTCGAATATGGGCGGGCACAGGTCCAGCGACTGCTTGCAGACATAGATCTGGTCCAGCAGGGCCGGGGCGGCCAGTATCCATCCCAGACGGAAGCCGGGGGCGAAAATCTTGGAGAAAGAGCCCAGGTGCAGCACCCTGTCCGGAGCCATGGAATACATGGTGGGGAGGCTTTCGCCCTCATAGCGCAGCTCGCGGTAGGGACTGTCCTCCACTATCAGGAAATCATATTTCTCGGCCAGGTCCACCAGGATCCGCCTCTCCTCCACGGAAAGGGTCTCTCCGGAAGGATTCTGGAAGTCCGGAATCATGTAGAGGAACTTGATGCGTGCGCCTTCTTTCCTGAGGCTCAGTATTTTATCCTCCCATGCTCCGCGGAATTCCTCCGGAGCGCCGGGATGCGTGACGCCCTCGATCCGGGCCCTGTAGGACTTGAAGGACTGCATGGCGCCGAGATATGAAGGATTGGAGGTGAGGACCACATCGCCCGGGTCCAGGAGGACCCTGGAGCATACGTCTATCCCCTGTTGGGATGAAGTCGTGATCTGGACCCTCTCCACGGGGACTCCATAGCGCCGGGATATCACCTCGCGCAGCTCGGGCACGCCCTGGGTGGCGCCATATTGGAAGGCCTTGGCGCCGTATTTGTCCATCACGGCGGGCATAAGCTCCCTGAGGTCGGCCACCGGGAAGGTCTCGGCCGAGGGATAGCCCCCGGCGAAGGAATAAATCGCGGAAAGGTCCACCTTCTTGAAAATCTCCCTGACGGGGGACCTCATGAATGAGCCGGTGTCGGCGGAAAAGAATCCGGAATAGTCCATAAGGCCGGAAAACTATCTCAGAGCGTCTTCCAGGGCCACCGAAGCGGAGGTCTTGGAGTCGCGATATTTGACTATGACGGGGCAATAGACCTGAATCCCCTCTGCGGCGGCTCTCCTGAGAGGCCTGCTGCCGGCCACGACGACTGCTGCCGGCGGAATCGCCAGCCTGCCTTCGGCGTCGGCCTTTATCCATGCGCCGTTCACGCTGTCATAGACCGGAGTGGCCCTGTTGACGACGACGCCGGTGCCGAGCACACAGCCTTCGCCGAGAAGGACTCCCTCATAGACCCCGCAGTTGCCGCCTATGAACACGTCGTCCTCCACTATCACCGGCAGCGCGCCGGCAGGCTCGAGGACTCCGCCTATCTGCGCGGCGGCGGCGATGTGGACCCGTTTGCCGACCTGCGCGCATGAGCCCACAAGGGCGTGGGAATCGATC
Organism: uncultured Muribaculaceae bacterium; assembly: GCA_964538395.1. Taxonomy (GTDB): domain Bacteria; phylum Bacteroidota; class Bacteroidia; order Bacteroidales; family UBA932; genus Cryptobacteroides. Next base: position 7,165 of record CAZIFT010000004.1, on the reverse strand, counting down.
ATGGTCCCTTCATCCACATAGGCGCCCACGTTCACGAAGGAGGGCGGCATCATTATCACTGAGGGCGCGAGATAGGCCCCGCGGCGCACCGAGCTGCCTCCGGGCACTATGCGGACCCTGTCGGCGAGGCTGAAGTCCCGGACGGGATAAGTATCTTTGTCGAAGAAGGAGAACTGCCCTTCGCTCATGTCGGAGAGCTCCCCGAGGCGGAAACCTTCCAGTATCGCCTTCTTCACCTCCACATTGACCGTCCAGCGGCCGTCCTTTTTCTGCGCGGCGCGGATTTTTCCCTTTTCCAGAAGGTCCAGGGTCTCCAGAAATTTCTCTTTTTCGTCCATATCCTTAGTATCCAAGGCCCCTGAGCACCTTGCCCATGATTTCGAGAGTCTTCTCCGTGGCGGGGGTGAGGGGCAGACGCATGCGGTTTTCGCACATGCCCAGCAGCGACAGGCCGCCCTTGACGGGGATGGGGTTGCTTTCCTCAAAGCAGGCGCGGAACAGCGGCATGAGCCGGTCGCTCAGCATGCGCCCATCGGAGGGATGGCCTTCCATATAGAGATGGACCATCTTGACCAGCAGGTCGGGGTCTATGTTGGAGGCTACGCTGATGAGTCCGTCGCCGCCGGCTTCGAGGATGTCGGCCGTCCGGCCGTCGTCGCCGCTGAGGACCGAGAAGTCTTCGGGCGCATGGGCGATTATCTCCCTGATCTGGGCCATGTTGCCGGATGCCTCCTTGATGGCCACTATGTTGGGGATCTCGGCGAGACGCAGGGTCGTGGCGGCCTCCATGTTGTCGCCGGTCCTGCCGGGGACGTTATAGACCACCACAGGCTTGTCGGTGGACTCGGCTACAGCCTTGAAATACTGATACATACCCTCCTGGGTGGGTTTGTTGTAATAGGGCACGACCACAAGGAAGGCGTCGGGGCCGAGAGGCTCCATCATCCGGACATTGGCCAGGGTGGCCTTGAGAGAATTGGTTCCGCAGCCGGCCACGACCGGCTTGCCGCAGGCCCTTTCCCGGGTGATTTCCAGGATTCTGAGCTTCTCGTCGTTTTCCAGGCATGGGGTCTCGGCGGTGGTCCCGAGCGGAACGAGAAAATCTATTCCGGCCCTGACCTGGCTCTCGACCATACGGTCATAGGCCTCGTAGTCCACGCTTCCGTCCTCCCTGAAGGGGGTGACGAGCGCGGTGCCGCAGCCCGATATGAATTTCTTTACCATCTCGCGTATTATTTTTCAGCGCCGGAAGCGTCCGGAGCGCTGAACATCAGATCCTTGAATTCGTGGACGCCCTCGAGGCCCTCGGTCATCATGGCGGCGGTCACCGCCCCCTCGGCCAGTCCCCTGCGGGAGAAGGCCTCGTGCTCGAGGGTGATTCTGTCTCCGAGACCTTCGAAGGTCACGGTGTGGACGCCCGGAATCTCGCCGGCGCGGACAGACAGGGTCTGGACTTCGCCGGGGATGTGTTTTTCAATCTCGGAAGCCAGTGTCAGGGCCGTGCCGCTGGGGGCGTCGAGCTTGTGGCAGTGGTGCTTCTCGATTATGTAAGGGGTGTAGCCGCCGGCTTTGCCCAGATGGGTGGAGACCATGTCCACGGCGGCCGAAAGCACATTGACTCCGATGGAGAAGTTGGACGCCCAGACCAGCGGGGTCCCCTTCTCGCGGAAATATGCGAACACCTCGTCCTTTATGTCATACCAGCCGGTGGTCCCCACGACCACGGCCTTGAAGCTGTCGGCAAGGAAACGGTAGTTGGCGCGGAAGGACTCGGGGAAGGTGAAGTCTATGCAGACGCACTCTTTTGCGGCCGCCTTGTCGAAGGAGACTATGTCCTCGCTCCTTCCGACACACTCTATCCCCTTCTCTTCCAGGATCTTGTCCACCATGCGGCCCATCTTGCCATAGCCGCTTATAACCACCTTAATCATTGCCGAGGAAAAGTCTTTCGTGAATCTTGCCGGCCATGTCCCTGAAGCCTTCGCGGTCGGTCACTGCGCTGAGGGACATCAAGTCCGCTCCGGCGGACAGCATGTGGACCGGACCCGACGCGCATATCGCATCCGTGACGGCGCTGTCCATGGCCACTCCGCCGCCCACGACCGAAATCTGGGCCTTGTCCCTGTGGAGGGTGACATTGTATTTTCCGGAAAGGGCCTCCAGCGCTGCCGGCAGGCCTTCCTGGCCGCACTCGAACGAGAGCGAGACCTTGGAGACGGAGGATGCGGACAGAGACGGCACCACTCCGTGGACCTCGAGAGTCCTGAATATGTCGCCGGTCATGGCGGAGGCGGGGCCGAAGCCCTCGGAAGTGACTTCCACATAGTCGATTTCCGGCAGGAAGGCGAGGCACTTGGGGCCGCTCTCCCCTCCTTCGCCGGCCACGGTCGTGCCGGGGCCTTCGGGGTTCATGGTGTTGAGCACGCGGATGGGGATGTTCCTGGAGCGGGCGGGGCCCATGGTCAGGGGATGCAGGACCCTGGCTCCGAGGCAGGCCATGACGGCTGCCTCGTCATAGGACACGCGGGGGATTCTTCCTGTCTCGGCCACCACGCGGGGGTCGGAAGTGCGGATGCCGTCCACATCGGTCCAGATTTCCACTCTCTCGGCGTCCAGCGACATGCCGAACAGGGCTGCGGAATAGTCGGAGCCCTCGAAGCCCAGCACCGAGGTGGCGCCTGCGGAGGTGGAGGCTATGAATCCCTGGGTGAGGACCATCTGCTCGCCCTTGAAAGCCTCGGGGATGATGCGCAGGACGTTGGCCCTGGTCTCCTCGCGGTTCACTCCGGCGCTCATGTAATTATCGTCGGTCACGACCATCTGCCTGGCGTCCAGCCACTTGCAGGGGATGCCCACAGCATTGAACGCGGCGGAGACTATGGTGGAGGAGAGCACTTCTCCGGTGGAGACTATCCTGGCGCGGCTTCTGGGCGAGAGCTCGCCTATGCGGCAGACGCCGCCGGCGAAGTCGGAAAGAGAGTCGCAGAGAGCGCCGATGCGGGCTCTGGTCTCTTCGAGCAGACCGCCTTCAAGCAGGTCGCCGCAGAGGTTCAGGTGTCTTTCCCTGAGCGCCGCCAGATCTTTCTCGATCGCGGGCATGTTGCCGCTCTCGGCCTCCTCGGCTATCTGCACAAGCAGCCTCGTCACCCTGGCGAGGGCGGACACGACCACCACGGGCTTGTCCGCGAGCCTGGTCCGCACAATGGATATGACTCTTCTGATCGCTTCGGCATCCTGCACGGACGTGCCGCCGAATTTCATCACTATCATAGCTGAAATATATGTCTTGGTAAGTTAAACTCCGGGCCGGAGAGGCACAAAAAACGCCCCCGGAAACCCAAAATACAAATATAGCAATCTGCCTGCAATTTTGGGACCGGAAAGCGAAGATAGACCGTTTCGGAAACGGGCCGGAAATCAGCTTTCGCGTCCGTCTCCGGAATCGTCGCGGGATTGGTCGGAAGAGGAGTCGTCGGAGGGAAGCACGATGGGGCGGAAGCGCTTCTGGCGGCGCTCCCAGCGGTCATGCGCATACTGCTGCATGTCAGTGAACTGGTCGTTCTCGTCGATGATTTCCAGGCCGAGGATGGTCTCGATTATGTCCTCAAGCGTGAGCAGGCCCTGGAAGCAGCCGTATTCGTCGATTATGAGGGCCATCTGTTCCTTCTTCTTGAGCAGGGCCTCCCATATGTCCGAAAGGGACTGTTCTTCGTTGAAATAGGATATGGGGCGCTTCAGGTCCTTGAGCCGGGTGTCGAACTTGTCGTCGGCGAGGCCTTCGAGGGCGTCGCTCAGGAGGATGTAGCCGGTGATGTATTCCGGGGAGTCGGAATAGACCGGAATCCTGGAATAGTGCAGATAGGTGTCGTTCCTGTAGAAGTTCTTGAGGGTCATATTCTCCTGGGCGATGGAGCAGACTATGCGCGGGGTCATCACATCGGAAGCCACCACGTTGTCCAGCTTCATTATGTTCTGGATGACCTTGTTCTCGTTGGTGTCGATCACGCCCTCGCGCGCGCCGATGTTGGCCATGGCGGTGACCTCTTCGCGGCTGACGGTATTGCCTTCGTCGTCGGGGGCTATGAGGCCGCTGATCTTCTGGACGATCCAGACCAGAGGGAACATTATGACTATCAGGACGGATATGGCCCTGGAGGCAAAGCCCATGAGGTTTTTCCAGTAGGAAGTGCCTATGGTCTTGGGGACTATCTCGGAGAAGATCAGTATCAGGATGGTGGTGACTGCCGAGACTATGCCCACGCCCGCGCTGCCGAATACTATCGCCGCCTGCGCGCCCACTCCGGCAGCTCCGCCGGTGTTGGCTATGGTGTTGAGCGAGAGGATGGCCGCTATGGGGCGGTCGATGTCGGTCTTGAGCTTGAGGAACCTGACGGCGGGCTTGTAGCCCTCGTCCTTCTTCATGGTGATGTAGGAGAGGGGCGTGGACATGAGCACGGCCTCCAGCACCGAGCAGAAGAATGAGACCGACAGGGTCAGGAACAGATACAGAATCAGCAGAAACATGAATTGTGGGTCGTACTGTGTGCAAAAATAGCAATAAAAGTGATAATTTTGGAGAAGACAATTCACAACAGCTTCTGAATCATGGCTGATTTCAGATCTCTTTTCAAAGACACGGCCATCTATGGCCTGAGCAGCATAGTGGGCAGGTTCCTGAACTACCTGCTCGTCCCGCTTTACACCTATGTCATCAACGCCTCCAGCGGCGGCTACGGAGTGGTCACCAACCTCTATTCCTACACCGCCCTGCTGCTGGTCATTCTTACCTACGGAATGGAGACGACCTTTTTCCGCTTCGCCAACAAGAGCGAAGAGAATCCGGACAAGGTCTATTCCACGACCCTCATCTCGGTGCTGACCACCTCGGTGATGTTCGTGGCGCTGGTGCTGGCCTTCCTGAACCCGATTTCCCGGGCCATGGGCTATGGCGACCATCCGTCATATATCTGGGCCATGGCGGCCACCGTGGCCATAGACGCTTTCCAGTGCATCCCGTTCGCATATCTGAGATACCGGAAAAAGGCCCTGAAATTCGCCTCGCTGAAGCTGGCGTTCATAGGCCTGAACATATGCCTGAACCTCATCTATTTCGTGGGCCTTCCCGCCGCGGGGCTGAATCCGCTGGGGATCTATGACAACGGCATAGAAGTGGGTTATGTGTTCTATATCAATCTGTTCTGCACGGCGGTGATCACCTTTTTCTTCAGGGGCGAGCTCCGCGGAATGTTCAGAGGCTTCGACTCCGCCCTGCTGCGCCGGATGCTGTCCTACAGCTGGCCGATATTGCTGCTGGGCATAGCCGGCATCCTGAACCAGACCGCTTCCGGAATCATATTTCCATATGTCTATAAAGAGGCCGACGCCTCCGCCCAGCTGGGCATCTACGGCGCCTGCATCAAGATAGCCATGATCATGTCCATGATCACTCAGGCCTTCCGCTATGCCTATGAGCCCTTTGTCTTCGGCGGAGCGTCGAAAAGCGACAGCCGCGAGACGAGCGCCAAGGCCATGAAGTATTTCATAATCTTCACGCTGCTGGCTTTCCTGTGCGTGGAGGGCTTCATGGGGGTGCTGCAGTACATAATCGGCGCGGGCTACAGGGAGGGACTGAAGGTGGTCCCGATAGTGATGGCGGCCGAGATAATGATGGGGGTGTATTTCAACCTCTCCTTCTGGTATAAGCTCACCGACCAGACTCTCTGGGGCGCGCTGTTCTCGGGAGCCGGGGCCGCGGTGCTGCTGGCGGTGGACATAGTCTTCATCCCGAAGTTCGGCTATATGGCCTGCGCATGGGCCGGAGTGGCCGGATATGGCACGGCGATGGTGCTGTCCTATCTGGTGGGCCAGAAGAAGTATCCGGTCCCCTATCAGCTCAGGGAAATCGCCGTCTATCTGGCCGCTGCGGCCGTCCTCTATGCGCTGATGGTCCTCGGGAAGAGGCTTCCGGGAGCGGCTTCGCTGGCCTTGAACTGCCTGCTGATCGCGGCGTTCTGCGCCCTCATCGTCAGGCGTGACCTTCCGCTCTCCGCCCTGCCGGTGGTGGGCAAGTATTTCAGAAAGAAATGACCGATATGGATACAGCCCTTTTCATGAAGATGCTCGCGACGGACTCCACGTCCGGCAGCGAACGGCCCATGGCCCTTGCCCTGGCTTCTCTGCTGAAGACTCCGGGCAACACCGTCGAGACTTTCGAGGTCGGCGACGGGACGCTGAACCTGTTGCTGAAGTGGGGCGAGCCCAGGGTGTGGTTCTGCACGCATATGGACACTGTGCCGCCGTATATTCCGCCCGTGGCGGAGCCCGCGGAGGGCGGCGATGTGCGGTTCCGGGGCAGGGGCACCTGCGATGCCAAGGGGCAGATTTTTTCCATGTTCGAGGCTTGCCGGGCGCTGGAGGCGGCCGGGGAGACGGGGTTCGCGCTGCTTGTGCTGGCCGGTGAGGAAACAGGGTCGCACGGGGCGAAGGCATGGGACAGGGACTGCCCGGGGGGAGAGCTTGTGGTGGTGGGCGAGCCGACGGACAACCGCATGGTCTCGGCGAGCAAGGGCACGAAGCTTTTTGATGTCACTCTGCTCGGAAAGCCCTGTCACTCAGGCTATCCGGAGTGCGGGGAGAGCGCCGTGAACAGGTTCTGCGAGTTTGTGGACCGTCTGCGGGGCACGGAGTTTCCGCATGATGCGGTGCTGGGGGACGTGACATGGAATATCGGCCGGCTCGTCAGCGACAATCCGCAGAACATACTGAGTCCGGAGCTCCGCTTCAAAATCTATTTCCGGACCACTTTCGCGGCGGATGCGGCCGTATGCGGGTTTATGGATTCGCTGCGCTCTGACCGCACTCTGGTCACGGCCCATGGCGGGGACACGCCCATGGAGTATTTCACCGTGCCGGGAATCCCCGCGTGCACGGTGTCTTTCGGGAGCGACGCGCCTCATCTCGGGAAGTTCAGGCGCAGGGCGCTGTGCGGCCCGGGGTCTATCCTTACGGCCCACACCCCGGACGAGTTCGTCCTCCTGAGCGACCTTGAACACGCCCGCGACAATTACCTCAAAATCTTCCACTCCCTTTAGCCGCCTCCGGCTGCTCTGGGCGGGCCCCTCGACGCTTCGACAAGCTCAGCGACCGCAGGCTCGGGGACCGCAGT
>CAZIFT010000003.1:13825-45108 GCA_964538395.1 uncultured Muribaculaceae bacterium | reverse complement strand
TATGGCTTCTGGCATTCGGCAGCTCTCCTCCGGCGACCTTCGCTTCGCTCATCCCACCACCGCTTCGCGGCGGTCCCCCCGCTCATGATGCCGCGGGCGGCACAGGTCCCGGAGGAGACAGCCGAATGCACTTTCGCTGCTGGTGTTTAGTTTTCTCCGGCGGGCTTGCGGGAGTTTTCTTCTTCGTCGAACACCTTCACGATCTTGGAGACCAGCGGGTGGCGCACTATGTTCTCGTTGGTGAAAAAGACCGTGGCCACGCCCTTGAGACCCTTGAGCATGGACACGCAGTTCAGCAGGCCCGAATCTTCCTTCCTGGGCAGGTCCACCTGGGTCGCGTCTCCCGTGACTATGAACTTGGCGCTAGTGCCCATTCGGGTGAGGAACATCTTCAGCTGCCCCAGGTTGGTGTTCTGCGCCTCGTCGAGTATCACGCACGCCCTGTCCAGGGTGCGGCCTCTCATATAGGCCAGCGGGGCTATCTGGATGGTGCCGTCGGCTATGAAATCCTGAAGCTTCTTGGACGGGACCATGTCTCCCAGCGCATCATAGAGCGGCTGGAGATAGGGGTCGAGCTTGTCCTTCAGGTCGCCCGGAAGGAATCCCAGCCTCTCGCCGGCCTCCACGGCGGGGCGGGTGAGTATGATCCTTTTCACCTCCCTGTTCTTCAGGGCCCTCACCGCCAGCGCTATGGCCACATAGGTCTTGCCCGTTCCGGCCGGACCCACCGCGAACACGAGGTCGTTTTCGAAATAGGCCTTGACCATCTCCTGCTGGGTCTTGTTCCTGGCCCGCACCGGCTTTCCGTCGGTAGTGTGGACTATGACCGCATCGCCGTTGAGCTTGAACTTGTCGGCGGAAGTCTCCCCGTCGAAGATGTCCTCCACGTCATAGCTCGTGAGGTTCAGTTTCTGGTGCCTGCGCTCGATCAGCTCGGCCAGCCTCATGTTGAACTCTTCGATCTGGGACGGCTTTCCGTCCAGAATCAGTTCGTTTCCCCTTGCGACCACTCTGAGCCCGGGAAAATAGCTGCAGAATTCTTCCAGTATCCGGTTGCCGGCGCCATAGATCTCTATCGGCGAGACCGTATCCAATGTTATGGTTTTCTTCATTCTGTCGAAATCGGCCGCTTGAAGGGCGGCCGATACAAAATTACTCAATTAATTACTAAATTTGTATCCTTAACAGAAAGTCGTCAATATGAAAGCACATCTTCTTCCGGCTCTCGCGGTTGCGCTCGTTCTCCTTACCGGGTGCGACGCTCTGAGAAAGCTTGCGGGCAGGCCCACCTCGAAGGAAATAGAGGCGAAAAAAGAGGCTATCGCCGAGGCGGAGCTTCTTGCTCACCGGGCGAGGATGGATTCGCTTCACAATGTCGAGAAGGAGCTTTCGGACTCTCTGGCCGCCCTCGATTCGGCTGTCCGCGAGGCCGTATCCATGGGCAAGTCGGGCCTGCAGGAAAGGGGCACATTCCTCAACCCTTCCAAGCTCGGAGGCCTTTTTGGAACGAAACTTGACTACCGCTACTATATAGTCGTCGGTGCCTTTGCCGCCAGATCGAACGCCGAGAAGCTGCTCGGGACCGTTCAGGAGGCCGGCTATACCGGCACTCTGATCAGCTTCAGGAACGGGCTCACCGCGATAGGCACGTGCCAGACGGACAATCTGAACTATGCCTACAAGTGTCTGGACAAGATCAGGGAGGAGGCATTCTGTCCCCCCGACGTGTGGATTCTTGTAAATGAGTAGTGGCCGATGTTGAGCATTGTCAAAAAAGTTGCGGCGGCACTTGCGCTGTCGCTGTGTTTTCTTCCGCTGAACGCCCAGTACATGAGCGCCGTTGCCGATTCCGACAGCGGGGAAGTGGCGAAATCCCTCAGGGAACATGTATCCTATCTTGCTTCCGCCGCCCTGGAGGGCAGGAAGGCCGGGTCCGAAGGTGAAAAGGACGCCGCCGAGTATCTCCGGGAAGTGCTGGAGGGCTATGGCGTGGATATGCTGTCTCCGGCCGGAGGCGACGTGTTCGGCATGCAGTGGCAGCCGGGCGACACCGTGACCTCCCGCAATGTGGTGGGTGTGGTTCAGGGCTATGACCCCGCCCTCCGGGACAGATACATAGTAGTCGGGGCCAGGCTGGACAACCTGGGAACCAACGAGCTGACCGTGGACGGCAGCCCGGTGAAGCAGATCTATTACGGCGCCAACGGCAACGCCTCCGGGCTGGCGCTGATGGCCGAGCTCGCCAGGATGGTGGCGACCAACAGCATACTCTTCCGCAGATCGGTGATTTTCATAGGTTTCGGAGCGTCCAAGGACGCATTCGCAGGGTCGTGGTATTTCCTCAACAGGTCGTTCGGGGAAAGCGGCAAGATCGATGCGATGATCAATCTCGACATGGTCGGGACCGGTCCTGAACTGCTTGCCTACACCTCCTCCAACCGGGACATGAACCTGCTGCTGGCATCCATGTCCAGGGAGCTTCTGCCCCTGATGCCCACCGTCACCGCCACGGAGCCCTATCCGTCCGACCACAGGAGCTTTTACGCCTCGGAGATACCTTCCGTGTTCTTCACCGGCGGCATCTATCAGGAGCACGATTCCCCCAGGGACACTCCGGACATTCTGGACTACGGCCTGATGGAGAGGGAACTGGAGTATCTCTATGCATTCACCAGAAAGCTGGCCGACGTGGACGAGACTCCCTCGTTCAAAGGCAGCTACAGCGAGAAGAAAACCGACAACAAGGCATATTCCTACCACGACTGCGACACCAGGCCCACCTTCATGGGCCACTCGGACCCTTCATGGTTCATGACCAAGTGGGTCTATCAGTATCTGCGCTATCCGGAAGAGGCGGTGCGCGAAGGCATCCAGGGCAGGGTGAACGTCACCTTCACCATCGAGAAAGACGGCAAGGTGTCGGACGTGACTGTGGCCAAGAGCCTGGATCCGCTTCTGGACGCCGAGGCCGTGAGGGTCGTCAAGGCGTCGCCCAAATGGAAGGCTGCGAAAGTGGACGGGAAGGTCGTGAGGTCGTATATCACCATACCGGTGGACTTCGTCCTTGAGAAAAAGGGCGGCAAGGCACGCATAGGAATAAAAAAATAGACAGATAGACAATATAAAATATGGACTACAATTTCAGAGAGATTGAGAAGAAATGGCAGGCCTGGTGGGCAGAAAACCACACCTACCAGACAAAGGAAGACCCTTCGAAGCCGAAATACTATGTGCTTGACATGTTCCCCTATCCTTCGGGAGCGGGTCTGCATGTGGGCCATCCGCTCGGCTACATCGCCAGCGACATATATTCGAGATACAAGAGGCTGAAGGGCTTCAACGTGCTGCACCCCATGGGCTATGACGCGTTCGGACTTCCCGCCGAGCAGTATGCCATCCAGACCGGACAGCACCCCGAGAAGACAACCACGGACAATGTCAACAGATACCGCAGCCAGCTGGACAGGATCGGCTTTTCCTATGACTGGAACCGTGAGGTGAGGACCTGCGACCCCGGCTACTACAAGTGGACCCAGTGGGCCTTCCTCAAGATGTTCGACTCCTACTATGACAACGATGCCGACAAGGCTCTCCCTCTGGAGCAGCTTGTCGCCAGGTTCGAGAAGTCCGGCACCGAGGGCGTGAACGCCGCCTGCTCCGAGGAGCTGTCGTTTACCGCCGCAGAGTGGAACTCCTGGAATGAAAAGGAGAAGTCCAAGGTCCTGATGAACTACAGGATAGCCTATCAGGGCGAGACTTCGGTGAACTGGTGCCCCAAGCTCGGGACCGTGCTCGCCAACGACGAGGTCAAGGACGGTCTCTCCGTGCGCGGAGGCTATCCGGTGGAGCAGAAGAAGATGACCCAGTGGCAGCTTCGCGTTTCGGCCTATGCCGAGAGGCTCCTCAACGGGCTTGACACCATAGACTGGACCGATTCCCTGAAGGAGATGCAGCGCAACTGGATCGGCCGCTCCCACGGCACGGAAGTGAATTTCCATGTCACCGGAGGCGCCAGGGAGAGGGACATCACCATATTCACCACCAGGGTGGACACCATATTCGGAGTCACTTTCATGGTTCTCGCCCCCGAGAGCGAACTGGTGGACGACCTCACCTCCGACGGCCAGAAAGAGGCCGTGGCCGAGTATATCGCCTATGTGAAGAAAAAGACCGAGAGGGAGAGAATCTCCGACACCAAGACGGTGACCGGAGTGTTCTCGGGCTCCTATGCCGTCAATCCGCTCACCGGAGACAAAGTCCCCGTGTGGATTTCGGAATATGTGCTTGCAGGCTATGGAACCGGCGCCATAATGGCAGTGCCCGCCCATGACAGCAGGGACTATGCCTTCGCCAAGAAGTTCAATCTCCCGATCGTGCCCATCATCGAGGGCTGCGACGTGTCGGAAAGCAGCTTCGACGCCAAGGAGGGCAAGATGTGCAACTCCGGTTTCCTGAACGGAATGGACGTGAAGGAGGCCATAGAGGCCGCCAAAGACTATGTGGAGGCCAAGGGCATAGGCCACAGAAAGACCAATTACCGCCTGAGGGACGCAATCTTCAGCCGCCAGAGATACTGGGGCGAACCTTTCCCCATCTATTACAAGGACGGCATCCCCACGGCTCTGCCCATGGACAAGCTGCCCCTCACTCTCCCCGAAATCACCGAATTCAAGCCCACCGAGAAGGGCGAGCCGCCGCTTGCCCGCGCCAAGGACTGGACCTATGAGGGCTGGCCTCTTGAGACCAGCACCATGCCCGGCTTCGCCGGATCCAGCGCCTATTATCTCAGATATATGGACCCCCGCGACGACAAGGCTCTTGTGAGCCGCGAGGCCGATGAGTACTGGCGCAGCGTGGACCTCTATGTGGGCGGAACCGAGCACGCCACGGGCCACCTCATATATTCGAGATTCTGGAACAAGTTCCTCTATGACCTCGGATATGTCTGCGAGGACGAGCCTTTCCGCAAGCTGGTCAACCAGGGAATGATCCAGGGCCGCTCCAACTTCGTGTACAGGGTGGTCGGCACCAACAAGTTCGTGTCCCTCGGCCTGAAGGACGGCTACGAGACTCAGGAAATCCATGTGGACATAAACATAGTGCACAACGACCGTCTGGACCTGGAGGCCTTCAGAAACTGGAGACCCGAGTTCAAGGACGCCGAGTTCATTCTCGAGAACGGCGAATATGTCTGCGGCTATGCGGTGGAGAAGATGAGCAAGTCCATGTTCAATGTCGTGAACCCCGACGTCATCTGCGACACTTACGGAGCCGACACCCTGAGGCTCTATGAGATGTTCCTCGGCCCCGTGGAGCAGTCCAAGCCCTGGGATACCAACGGAATAGACGGAGTCCACCGCTTCCTCAAGAAGTTCTGGAGGCTCTACTACGAAGGCGACAGGCTCATCGTCACCGACGAGAAGCCGACTTCCGCCGAGCTCAAGACCCTCCACAGGCTGATCGGCAAGGAGCAGGAGGACATAGAGATGTTCTCCTACAACACCACCATAAGCGCGTTCATGATCGCCGTCAACGACCTGACCGAAAAGAAATGCTCCAAGAGGGCCGTGCTCGAGCCTCTCGTGGTGCTCCTTTCTCCTTTCGCCCCGCATGTGGCCGAGGAGATCTGGCATGCGCTCGGACATGAGGACAGCGTCACCACGGCTTCTTTCCCCGAATATGTGGAAAGCTACACCGTGGAGGACAACGCCGTGTATGCGGTCTCGTTCAACGGCAAGACCAGGTTCACCGTCGAGCTCCCCAAGTCCATGGACAAAGCCGGCGTGGAGGCTCAGGTGAGGGCTATGCCGCAGACTGCCAAGTATGTGGCAGACAAGAGCATAGTCAAGGTCATCGTGGTCCCCGGAAAGATCGTCAACATAGTACTGAAGTAAGATATGGAAGGAAAGAAAAAGATAATGAAGACGATCGGCGACTATCTGATGCTGTCGCTGGGAACCCTGCTGTACTGCATGGCATGGGATTTCTTCCTGATTCCCAACGACTTCACCAGTGGCGGACTCACCGGTCTCTGCACCATCCTGCAGTTCGCCACCCTGGGCAAGATTCCGGTCGCATATTCATTCATAATCGCCAACACGTTCCTGGTGATAGTGGGAACCCTGATTCTGGGCAAGGGATTCGGATTCAGGACGATTTACTGCATCGCCCTCTCGACCCTTTTCTTCAAGTTCCTCCCCGAGCTTGAGTTCCTGTATTGCGTGCCCGGAAACGTGCTGTACATAGACAGCAGGCTGCTGATTGCCATAATCGCCGGCGGCCTCGAGGCTGTCGGACTCTGCACGGTGTTCCTCTATGGCGGCAGCACCGGAGGCTCCGACATCATAGCCCTGGTGCTCAACAAGTACTGGCCGGTTTCCGTCGGCAAGGTGTTCCTGGTCACCGACACATTCATCATCGCGTCGGTCCTTCTGACCCCCGGACACAATGTCAATGACATGGTCTATGGCTATGTGGTCATGGTCATGTCGGCCTATATTCTTGACTATCTGATGCTTGGACGCCAGTCTTCCGTGCAGGTCATGATCTTCTCGGACAAGCAGGACACGATAGCCGGATATATAATGAACGAGATGGAGAGGGGAGTGACCGCCATCAAGGCGCGCGGCTGCTACACCGGCAAGGACCGTGACGTGCTTCTCGTCGTGGTGCGCAAGAGCGAGCTCCGCAATGTGACCAAAGCCATCAAGGCTCTGGACAAGAACGCCTTCGTGAGCGTAGTCTCGGCCGCCAATGTCTATGGCGAGGGCTTCGAGGAGATAAAGACCGGAATGCCCGGAAAGAAGGACGCGGCCATAAAGGAAAACCATGAATAATTGATATGGACAATCAGAACAAAATCTGGAGAGCGGTCAAGGACTATTTCCTTGTGACCCTGGGAATTACCCTGTATGTGACGGGATGGGCCGTGTTCCTTGTGCCGAACAACCTGGTCGGCGGAGGAGTGTCGGGTATAGCGTCCATGATTCAGTATGCCACCGGCATCAAGATGGGGTACTCCTATTTTGTGATCAACGCCATTCTGCTCATCATCGGCTTCTGCGTGCTGGGCCCCGATTTCGGAGTGAAGACGGTCTATGCGATAATAGTCGCCTCGATCGGTCTCAACCTGCTGCAGGCGGTCATCCCGATGAGCATAATCAAGCCTCTGGCCATCGATAACGGAAAGATGATCTGCACCACGATAGGCGGTCTCATGACCGGTACCGGAATCGGAATAGCGATGCAGGGCGGCGGGAGCTCCGGAGGAACGGACATCATAGCCCTGATAGTCTCGAAATACAGGAACATCTCCACCGGCACCCTTATCCTCTGGATGGATGTCGCCATAATCCTGATGTCCCTGCTCATCCCTTCCTACACCGCCGACGGCACGCTTCTGCCCTTCTCGGAGAAGGTCTCCACTGTCGTGTTCGGTCTCGTGCTGGTGACTGTGAACGGATTCGTGATCGACCTCTATCTGAACGGCACGCGCCAGTCCGTGCAGGTGTTCGTGATGTCGCACAGGTATGAGGAGATTGCCGACAAGGTGTCCAAGGACATGCACAGGGGAGTGACCCTTCTGCAGGCCAAGGGATGGTACACCAAGGAGGCCAGCCAGGTGCTGATGATCATCACCCGCAAGACCGACCTCAAAGTCCTTCTGCGCTATATCAAGTCCATAGATCCGGACGCCTTCCTCTCGGTCGGTTCCGTGAGCGAAGTCTATGGAAACGGCTTTGACAACATCAAGATCAACGCAGAAAAAAGTAAGAAATCCTGAAAATAAGTAAGGATTTATAAATTTTAGCCTCAATCTCCGCATACGGGTCTCCGTGTGCGGAGATTATTTTTTAATTTCAATGTACCAATACCGGAGTTCTCCGGCATCTGACTTCAAATACTGACCTTTTAAATTTTTGAAATGACACCATCGAATGAAATGTCGGGCCACTTCGTGAGGGCCCTGTCCGCGGTCACCCTTCTGGTTTCCCTTCTGCTTGCACGCGTTCTGTCCGGCACCGTGGAAGCGCCCGAGGCCGTGTGCCTTTTCGGGCTCTCTTCCCAAGCTCTTCTGCTCGTGCCGCGCAGGGGAGGGCCGCGCAGGCTGCCTGCGGTTCTGTGGGCCATGGTGTCAGCCGGCTGCATTGCGGTGGCCCTGATGTCGGCTCTGCCCGCCGGGACGCGGCATCTGCGCACCGTCATCTACGGGGCCATGATTCCGGCTCCTGCCGTGACATGGCTTGTGGCGAACGCATGGAACATGACAAAGGACATGGATTTCCTGTGCGGCAGGCTTCCGGGATGGGAGGCCGCCGTGGCATATGTCTCGGTGCTGTGGCCCTCGGTCTCGGTCTCAGTTTTCCTGGTGCTGCTTGTGGCCGTGTCCGGGCCGGACGGCGTCGCCGGGCCGTGGCAGGTGGCCCTGTATTCTTTCGTGGGCCTACTCTATGCGTTTTTCTTCGTGAGGCATCTGTCGGGAGCCGGCTCCGCTCTGGCGGGCGGACTGCGGGAGAGGACGCGCGAGCGTATGAGGCTCACCCTGAGACCGGAGCCGGACGGGGACATAAGCCTCAACTACAGGATGCTCTATTCCAGGATGAAGGAGTACATGGAGACGAAGAAGCCGTTCACGTCGCAGCTGTTCTGTCTGGACGACATGGCCAAGGCGATGTATACCAACAGCGCCTATGTCTCCCGCATCATAAACACCTGCACGGGGGCGAACTTCAGCAAGTATGTGAACAATTACAGGGTGCGCTATGCGATGGACCTCTACCGGAGCGACCCGAATCTGAAGGCCTCGGAGCTGTGCCAGCTTTCCGGCTTCAACACCAAGGTGACATTCAACATGTCATTCAAGCTCTTTACGGGCTCTACTCCAGGGGAGTGGTGCCGTCACTATCGGGAGAGTATGCTTGAGAAGAAAGCCCCTTCCAGTCTGCGGGAACCGGAGCGGTGACGTTCACCTCTTCCTTTCTGACAGGGTGGATGAAGCTTATGTGTCTGGAATGAAGGCAGATTCCTCCGTCGGGGTTCGACCTGCGTGCCCCGTACTTGAGGTCGCCCTTTATGCGGCAGCCGATGCCGGCGAGCTGGCAGCGTATCTGGTGGTGCCGTCCTGTCAGGAGCTCCACTTCCAGCAGAAAATAGGTCTTGGTCCGGCCGATGAGCCTGTAGCGGAGGCGGGCCAGCTTGGCTCCGGGACGGGAGCCGTCCTTCACTATATATGACTTGTTCTGCTTTTCGTTTCGGGCGAGCCAGTTCTCGAGGGTGGCTTCCGGCACGGGCGGTTCTCCGTCCACCAGGGCCCAGTAGGTCTTGTGGACTTCGCCGTCGCGGAACATTCCGGACATTCTTTCCAGGGCCTTGGATGTCTTGGCAAAGACCGTGATGCCGCTCACGGGCCTGTCCAGCCTGTGGGGGACCCCCATGAACACGCGTCCGGGCTTGCCGTCGCGCTCCGCGATCAGAGCCTGGCATTTCTCCCCGAGGGTCTCGTCTCCGGTCTTGTCGCCCTGCACGATTTCTCCGGCTCTCTTGTTGATTATCAGCAGGTGGTTGTCCTCGTAGAGGATTCTGGACGCAAGGTCGGAATACTCTGCGGGCGTCAGTTTGCGGTAGGTCGTCTCTTCGGTCATCTGGAAACTGGTTTTTGACATGCAAATATAGTCTAAAATAGGGAACCGCCGCGGACGGGGCCTGGCCTGCTGCGCGGATATGCGCGGGTTTTCTGACAAAATGGCATGAAAGTTCCGTGGCACAGGATTGGATTATGGGGAGAGTGTCCGGGTCGGAGGATCCGGGGAAACATTAAGTGAAAATAAAAAATAGGAGAAAAAAGATATGGGAAAAATCATTGGAATCGACTTGGGTACTACCAACAGCTGCGTTGCTGTCATGGAAGGTAATCAGCCCACTGTCATCATAAACAACGAAGGCATGAGAACGACCCCTTCTGTGGTCGCCTTCAAGGACGGCGAGAGAATCGTCGGAGCGCCTGCAAAGAGACAGGCCATCACCAACCCTAAGAACACGGTGTTCTCGATAAAGAGGTTCATGGGCGAGACCTATGACCAGACCGCAGCGGAGGCCCAGAGGGTTCCTTATTCTGTGGTGAGGGGCGAGAACAACACTCCGCGCGTGGACATCAGCGGCCGCCAGTACACTCCTCAGGAGATTTCGGCAATCATCCTCCAGAAGATGAAGAAGACCGCCGAGGACTATCTCCGTCAGGAGGTCACCGAGGCCGTGATCACCGTCCCCGCCTATTTCAGCGACTCTCAGCGTCAGGCCACCAAGGAGGCCGGCAAGATCGCAGGACTGGATGTGAAGAGAATCATCAACGAGCCTACGGCCGCAGCTCTCGCATATGGTCTTGACAAGAAGAACAAGAACATGAAGGTGGCTGTCTATGACCTGGGCGGCGGTACTTTCGATATCTCCATCATGGAGCTCGGAGACGGCGTCTTCGAGGTGAAGTCCACCAACGGTGATACCCATCTCGGAGGTGACGATTTCGACCAGAAGATCGTCGACTGGCTGGCACAGGAGTTCGCTTCCGAGAACGGCGGCGCCGACCTCAAGAAGGATCCGCTTGCTCTCCAGAGACTTAAGGAGGCTGCCGAGAAGGCTAAGATCGAGCTTTCCAACCAGACTTCCACCGAGATCAACCTTCCTTACATAATGCCAGTTGACGGCGTGCCGAAACACCTTGTGAAGACTCTCACCAGGGCAAAGTTCGAGCAGCTCTGCGACGACCTGTTCCAGAGAAGCATGGAGCCCTGCCGCAAGGCTCTGGCCGATGCTCATCTGAGCACTTCCCAGATTGACGAGGTCCTGCTCGTGGGCGGTTCCACCCGTATCCCTAAGGTGCAGGAGCTGGTGAAGAATTTCTTCGGCAAGGAGCCCAACAAGAGCCTGAACCCGGACGAGGTTGTGGCAATAGGCGCTTCGATTCAGGGCGGTGTGCTTGCAGGCGACGTGAAGGATGTCCTTCTGCTTGATGTCACTCCTCTGTCGCTGGGTATCGAGACTCTCGGCGGCGTCATGACCAAGCTCATCGACTCCAACACCACCATCCCGACCCGCAAGTCTCAGGTGTTCTCCACCGCGGCCGACAATCAGCCTTCGGTCGAAATCAGGGTTCTGCAGGGTGAGCGTCCGATGGCCAAGGACAATAAGCAGATCGGTGTGTTCCATCTGGACGGCATCGCTCCCGCTCCGAGGGGCATCCCTCAGATCGAGGTTACTTTTGACATCGATGCCAACGGTATCCTGAATGTGTCCGCTAAGGATAAGGCTACGGGCAAGGAGCAGAACATCCGCATCGAGGCTTCTTCCGGACTCACAGAGGATGAGATCAAGAGGATGCGTGATGAGGCGAAGGCCAACGAGGCTGCCGACAAGGCTGAGAAGGAGAGGGTTGACAAGGTCAACAATGCCGATTCGCTCTGCTTCCAGTCGGAGAAGAATCTTAAGGATTATGGCGACAAGATTCCTGCAGAGAAGAAGTCTGCCATCGAGAGTGCTCTTGCAAGCCTGAAGGAGGCTGTCAAGTCTCAGAATCTTTCTGACATTGACAATTATTCCAAGCAGCTCGAGGATGCATGGCATGCCGCTTCGGAGGACATGGCGCGTGCGGCTCAGGGCGGACAGGCCGGCCCTCAGGGCCCTCAAGGACCTCAGGGACCGCAGAATGGCCCGGACAATCAGGGACCGGACGAACAATAATTGAAACAAAAAGGGAGTAGCCCGTCAGGCTACTCCCTTTTTGTTTCAATTCGGCCGCCTGGCGGCGACCTTCTGATGGTTGGCCAAACTGGCCAACCATCAGCGTCTTAACCCCCAGCCGACTTCGTCGGCAGCCCCCTGTCAGGGGGCAAACGGCCTTCGGCCGGCGGGCAGAAGCCCGCTTGTCGCTTCGCTCCGGTATGGTATTTTTCATTATTGTCAGAGATGCCGGGCGTCCGCACTTCATCGAGCGTGTCCACCCCCGGACGCGGGCAGGGGGCGGGGCCCACAAGATGCGAGTTCTGCGTCAGCAGGACGAAGCAGATTGCGGGAGGGGCCGGAGAGAGCGAAGCGAAGGTCTCCGGAGGAGACTGCCGGATGCTCCCTTCGGCCGGGCAAGGGTGATTTTAGATTTGTTTAAATGTGTGGAGTTGCCATTTTATAAGAATTTTGTAACTTTGCGTGCTTTTGTTTAAAATGACAGGAATTTTCGGTTAAAGTGAGTAGTAGTACATTTTGGGATAATGAGTTAACCCCTGCCTTCAAGGCCCTGAGGGGATATGTCGGTTTCCTTGCCCACAAGTTTTATTACAACCATGTGTGGTATGTGAACCCCGACCATGTTCCGGCAGGAGGCACCCCGCTGGTGATAGTGGGAGACCACCAGAACAGTCTCAACGACTCTCTGGGCTACGTCTTCTCCATCAGGGACCGCAAGGTCCATTTCCTGACCCGCGCCGACCTCTTCACCCTGGGCGCGGCCGTCTCCAAGTTCCTGGCCTGGCTCGGACTCCTGCCGTCCTACCGTCTGCAGTGGGAAGGCGCCGACGCCCTTGCCAACAACAAGGCCACCTTCTCCGCCGCCGAGGACGTCCTTCTCAAGGGAGGCACCGTCACCCTCTTCCCCGAGGCCGGCCATCAGAACAAACACTGGCTCGGACCCTTCACTTCGGGCTACCTCCAGATAGCATTCAACGCCGCCGAAAGGTCCGGCTTCTCCAAAGAGATATTCATCCTGCCCACCTGCAATCACTACTCCGAATATTTCGGACTGTGGACGGACATGATGGTCCGTTACGGGACCCCCGTCTCGATAGCTCCATATTACGAGCTCTACAAGACCAAGCCCAGGACGGCCAAGCGCCAGGTGGACGCCCTTGTCCGCGAACAGATAAAGAGCATGATGCTCGACATCGAAGACCTGGACAACTATTCCGCCATAGACTATATCCGCACATCCGCCTTCGGAACGGAATTTTCCCGTTCGCAGGGCCTGGATCCGGACAAGCTGCCGGAGAAGCTCGAGTCTGACAAGACTCTTGTCGCCGAGCTGGCAAAAGGCGGAGAGGAAGAGAACGGCAGCCTCTACGGCGATGTCCGCACCCTCCTGGACCTCTGCCGAGAAGGCGGATTCGGAGAGACTCAGCTGTCCCGGAAGGTGACTCCCCTCGGAGTAGGCCTCAATTTCCTGATTCTTCTGCTCACGCTGCCGCTCGCGGTGTTCTGCCTGTGGCCCTCGGTCATAAGCTGGGGCCTTCCCAAGCTGCTGGCCGGCAAGATGAAGGACAAGATGCTGCTGGGATCGTTCGTCATAGGCCTCAACGCCCTGTTCATCCTGCCCATATGCGGACTGATAACGCTGGTCTGCACCTGGATCGGACACGGGTTCCTGCGCGGAATAGTCTATGCGGCCCTGCTGCCGATATTCTGCCTGCTGGAGTGGTTCTGGTACACGCTTTTGAGAGACACGGTCAGAGACTTCAATTTCCTCAGGAACAGAGGCGGCAGAGCCTCCTCCGCGGCAGCCCTGAGAGAAAGGGTATTTGCCGGACTGAGGGTCCGGTTCGGAGTGAAAGGGCCGGAAAACCAACATATTGAAAAATGAAGAACAGAGTAGTCATAACCGGCATGGGCATATACTCATGCCTCGGAAAAACACTGGACGAAGTCCGCGACTCCCTCTACAACGGAGTCTCCGGCATCGTATATGATCCGGAAAGGAAAGAGATGGGCTTCCGCTCGGCTCTGACCGCAAAACTGGATGAGCCCGACCTCAAGAAGGAGCTTTCCCGCTCCCAGAGAGTCTATATGCCCCAGCAGGCCAAATTCGCCTACTGCGCTACCAGGGACGCCCTCAGGGACGCCGGCCTGGACGAGGCCTACCTCACATCCCACGAAGTGGGACTCATCTATGGCAACGATTCCTCCGCAGTCCCGGTCGTCAAGGCCGTGGACGTGATGCGTGAGAAGAAGGACACGACCCTCTGCGGCTCCGGCGCCATTTTCCAGTCCATGAACTCCACCGTGACCATGAACCTTGACTGCATATTCAAGCTCAAGGGCATGAACCTCACCGTTTCGGCCGCATGCGCCAGCGGTTCCCACGCCATAGGCCTCGGAGCCCTGCTCATCCAGGACGGACTCCAGGAGATGGTGGTCTGCGGCGGCGCACAGGAGGTGAACGCATGGTCGGTCGGCTCGTTCGACGGCATCGCCGCGTTCTCCACGAGGGAAAATGAGCCCACCAAGGCCAGCCGCCCCTTCGACCGCGACCGCGACGGACTCGTGCCCGGAGGCGGAGCCGCCACGGTGATACTCGAGAGCTATGAGTCGGCAGTGAAGAGAGGCGCCAGGATCTATGGCGAAGTGCTCGGCTACGGATTCTCCGGCAACGGCGACAACATCGCGTCCCCCAATGTGGACGGACCCGCAAGGGCTCTGGAGATGTCGATCAGGCGCTCGGGCATAGGCATAGACGAAATCGGATATATCAACGCCCATGCGACCTCGACCCATGTGGGCGACACCAACGAGGCCAAGGCCATATATAAAGTTATCGGCGACAGGAGGATAGAGGTGACCAGCACCAAGTCCCAGACAGGCCACGAGATGTGGATGGCCGGCGCCAGCGAGATCATCTATTCGATGCTCATGATGAAGAACGACTTCATCGCCCCCAACCTCAACTTCGAGAACCCCGACGAGGATTCCGCCAGGCTGCTGATCCCTTCGGTGAGGGTGGAGAAGCATTTCGACACCTTCCTTTCCAACTCCTTCGGTTTCGGAGGCACCAACTCATCACTGATAATAAAGAATATAAAGTAGAAAGAATATGAACAGAGAAGAACTTGTTGCAAAGATCAATTCGGCCCTTGCCGAAGAATTCGAGGTGGAAGAGTCGGAGATCACTCCCGACGCAAACGTCAAGGACACCCTGCAGATTGACAGCCTCGGTCTGGTGGACCTTGTGGCCCTTCTTGAGTCCGATTTCGGCTTCAAGGTGCAGGGCAGCGAGCTCGCACAGGTGAAGACCTTCGGAGCTCTCTACGATTTCGTGGCCGCCAAGGCTGCGTAGTCCCGCCTCTTTTTCCATGGACATCAAGGATCTCATCCCCCAGCGGGAACCGATGATCATGGTGGATTCCTTCGAGGAGATTTCTCCGGAGGAATGCGTTTCCTCCCTGACAGTCAGGGAGGACAACATTTTCTGCCGTGACGGAAGGCTCGCGGCCCCGGGCGTGATCGAGCACGTGGCCCAGACGGCCGCCGCAAGGGAAGGGATGGCTACATGGAAAAACGGGGAGCCGCCCAGAATCGGCGTGATAGGCGAGGTCAAGAAGTTCTCTTTCTCCGGCCGCCTTCCCGCCTGCGGCGAGACAGTCACCACCAGGCTCAAAGTCCTCGGCCGCGCCGCGGAGGTCACTCTTGTGGCCGCCGAAACGCGTGTGGGTGAGGAACTTGTGGCCGAAGGCAGGCTCAAGCTCGCCATGCGTTAAAATCTGCCGGAGATGAAAGAGATTTCTGAAACCATAGAAGTGAGGGTGAGATTCTCCGAGGTGGATCCCATCCGGGTGGTCTGGCACGGCAGCTATGTCAAGTACATGGAGGACGCCCGCGAGGCCTTCGGCCGCAGATATGGTCTCAGCTATATGGAGATCTTCGACTCCGGCTATTATGCGCCGGTCTATGACATGCACCTCCGCTTCGAGCGCAGCGCCGGAGTGGACGACGTGCTTCTGGTCAAGATCACATGGCGTCCGGCGACCGGAGCCAAGCTCTGCTTCGACTACAGCATAAGCCGTAAAAGCGACGGCGCGCTTCTGCTCGAGGCTTCCACCATCCAGCTTTTCACCACCTCGGAAGGCGTGTTCGAACCCTCCGCTCCCCAGTTCTTCAAGGACTGGCAGGAGAGGATGAAATCTTTGGAGTGATATGCTTATTCCCGACCTGTATTCCGTCGAATCCTCGTGGCAGGAAGACGGCCTTTCATGCTACGGACTGGTCCTGAACCCCGGATGCCGTGTCTATAAGGGACATTTCCCCGGCGAACCGGTCACCCCGGGAGTGTGCTCCATAGAGATAATGACGGAATGCGCGTCCGCATCGGCCGGAAAGGAACTGGCCGTTTCCAGGGTCGCGGACTGCAGATTTCTGAAAATCGTTTCCCCCGGAGCGCTTCCGCGGCCGGTGGTGAAACTTTCCCTTGCCCCGAAAGACGACGGGACATGGACACTGAACGCCTCGATGGGCGACGGCAAGGAAGACTACGTCACCCTGAAGGCCGAACTGAAAGGATAAGAACTAGAATATGGACAGGATTTTTGTTCCGATATACCGCTTTTTCGCCCGCCGGCGCGGACTCATGTATGCAGTCCTCGTTCTGAGTGCGGCGATTTTCGTTTTTTTCGGTCTGAAACTCAAATATGAGGAGGACATTTCCAAGCTGGTGCCCAACTCCGGAAACGGAGAGAGCGCCCTTGCATTCGGCAACCTCCGCGTCAAGGACAAGATATTCATACAGATAGCCGAAGACGGCGCCGATTCGGGCACGCTCGGCGGCTATGTGGACGAGTTCATGGACTCGCTTCTGCTCGCGGACTCCTCCTCGCGCTACATCTCCGACGCGCTCTACAGGATAGGGGAGGACGACATCATGAACGTCCTGGACTTCGCCCTGACCCATGTCCCCTCGTTTGTGGATACTTCGTGCTATGCGGCCTTCGACGGGGCCCTTGCGGACCTGGACAGCCGCATGGAAGAGAACTATGACCTGGTGATGGAAGACATGACCGGGTCGGCCACCCAGATGGTCGCCACCGACCCGCTCGGCCTCAGAAGCCTGATTCTGGAGCGCCCCGACATGGGATACTCCTTTGTGGACGGCCACATATTCTGCGCCGACAGCTCAGTGGTGCTCGCCTTCATCTCGCCCGATTTCTCGTCCATGGATTCCGGCTCCGGAACCCGCCTCTCGGACAGGATCGACGAGCGCATGGAGGCCTTCTCACAGGCCCATCCCGATGCGAAGGTCTATGTCCACGGCTCCCCGATACGCGCGGTCTGGAACTCCCGCACCATAAAGCATGACCTGCTCTGGACGGTCGGTCTGTCGCTGCTGGTCATCCTCTTCTTCATATGCCTGAGCTTCAAGAGCGGCAACGTGCTCTGGCAGCTGGTGCTTCCGGTGCTTTACGGCACCTTCTTCGCGCTGGCCTGCATGTACTGGATCAAGGGCGGAATGTCGCTGATGGCCCTCGGCATAGGCGCGATAGTGCTCGGCGTGGCATTGAGCTACTGTCTGCATGTGATTGTGCATCACCGCTTTGTGGGTGATGCCGAGAAGATGCTCCGCGACGAGTCCACCCCCGTGTGCCTGGGCTGCATCACCACCATAGGCGCATTCCTGGGCCTGCTGTTCACCAGCAGCGACCTGCTCCGCGACTTCGGCCTGTTCGCGTCCTTCGCCCTTGCCGGAGCCACCGTGTTCGCGCTCGTGTTCCTGCCGCACTTCCTCAAGGAGGGCGACGTGAGGCGCAACCGCGCGGTGTTCTCCTTCATAGACAAGGCCAACGGCTTCCCCTATGACCGCAACGCGCCCCTGCTCATGGCAGTGTGCGCCGTGATTGCTGTGGGCATAGCCTTCACCCCCAGGGTCAAGTTCGACACCGACCTGCGCAATCTGGGCTATATCCCCGCGCAGCTTGCCGACGCCGAAGCCCTTTATGCCGAGAAAAACACCCATGGAGAGCAGCAGCGCTATTATGCCGCCGCCGCTCCCACGCTGGACGAGGCTCTTAAGGCCGACGCCGCCGTGAGCGCCGTGCTGGATTCCCTGAAAGGCGCCGGGGCTGTGGACCGCGTGTCCGCGCCTGTGTCCACCCTCTTCATCCCGCTCGACGCGCAGCAGGAGAGGATAGACGCATGGGAGGCCTATTGGAATCCGGAGAAAAAGGCCCAGGTCCTTGCCGCCGTGCGCCGTTCGGCGGCCGCCCACGGACTGGACCCCGACATGTTCGGACCTTTCGAGGCCATGATCGGCGCTCCCTATGAGCCCGAATCGCTCTATGAGGCCGGCGTGCTCCCCGCAGGACTTGTGTCCAACTTCATCGAGGAGTCCGGCGACAGGTTCCTGGTGTTCAATTCCGCGCTGCTTCCCGCCTCGGAGAGGGAGAATGTGGACAGGGCGGTGGCCGCGAAGCCCCATTCCCTCGTCGTGGACCCCTTCTTCTACACCAACGACATGGTCCGCATCATCCACGACGACTTCAACGTAATCCTGGGCATCTCCTCGCTCTTCGTGTTCCTGGTGATGCTGCTTTCCTTCAGAAGCCTTCTCATATCGCTCATATCCTTCCTCCCGATGTTCTTCAGCTGGTACATCGTGCAGGGCCTCATGGCGATATTCGGCATAGAATTCAACCTGATCAACATAGTCGTCTCCTCCTTCATCTTCGGAGTCGGAGTCGATTACAGCATATTCGTGATGGAGGGGCTCCTTTCCGGAGTGCGGACAGGGCGCGACGACATTCTGGAATGGCATAAGGCCGCCATATTCTTCTCGGCGGCGGTGCTGATAGTGGTTGTGGTCTCGCTGCTGTTCGCCAAGCATCCGGCCATAAACTCGATAGGCGTGAGCACCCTCATAGGCATGGTCTCCACCATACTCATAACCTATACGCTGCAGCCGTTCCTCTTCCGTCAGGCTCTGAAAATCAAGTTCTTCCGCAACAGAATAACCGGAAATAAGTGATGGCCGGAAGCGTGGTGATAATAGGCGCCGGTCTCGGCGGCCTGGAATGCGGCCTCATTCTGGCCAGGCATGGCTACAGGGTGACGGTGCTGGAACGGCACTCCCGGATAGGGGGCTGCCTTCAGACCTATTCCAGAGGCGGTCTGAGCTTCGACACCGGCTTCCATTATGTGGGCGGCCTGGACGAAGGCCAGTCGCTGCGCCCGCTGTTCGACTATTTCGGACTTATGGACCTGCCGTGGACCAGGCTGGACCCCGAATGTTTCGACGAGGTGGTCATAGGCGGCAAGTCATATCCCTTCGCCTGCGGACATGAGCGCTTCGCCGACACGCTTGCGGAATATTTCCCCGGCCAGAGGCAGAACCTGCACCGCTATGCGGATTTCCTCAAGAGCGTGGGCGACAACATTCTGGCTCCCTTCCGCCCCGGAACGCAGGGCATCAACGAATTGTTTTCGCGCAATGCCAAGGAGTTCCTCGACGAGACCATAAGCGACCCTCTGCTGCGCAAAGTGCTTTCCGGCACGTCGCTCAAGATGGAGCTCAGGGCCGAAAGCCTGCCGCTCTATGTCTTCGCGCAGAGCAACAATTCATATATCCAGAGCGCATGGAGGCTTCCCGGAGGCGGCGGACTGATCGCCGACTCTCTGGCATCCGGCATCCGGGCCATGGGCGGGGAGGTTCGCACCGGAGTCCGCGTGACGGCCGTGCACTGCGCGTCCGAAAGCGATTCCGGCGCGGCGCAGACGGACCGTGTGACGACGGTGGAAACCGCTGACGGTGAGCTGATTGCCGCGGACTGGGTGATATCCGACATCCATCCCGCGCTGACCCTGGACCTGGTGGGCCCCACCCGCGCCCTCCGGCGCATATACCGAAGCCGCATCGGAGCCCTTTCCAACACCGGCGGCATGTTCACAGCTTCGCTGGCGCTGAAGAAAGACACCGTTGAGTACCTGAACCGTAATGTTTATGTGCACAGCGCCGACGCGGACCTGTGGAACCCCTCCGGCGACCGGACCGAAAGCGTCCTGGTGCATTTCTATCCCGGCGAGGGCCGCTTCGCATCCCGCATGGACCTGCTGAGCCCCATGTCCTTTGCGCCGCTGGAGCGCTGGAAGGACCTCCCGGCCGGAAGAAGGGGAGAGGAGTATAAGGAGGTCAAGCTCAGGAAGCTGGAGGAGTGCATGAGGCTTGTCTCGGAGCGTTTTCCGCAGCTTTCCGGCGCCGTGGAGAAGGTCTATACCAGCACGCCTCTCACCTGGCTCAGCTATGTGTCTTCGCCGGAAGGCAGCGCATACGGCCTCCGCAAGGACTGCGGCAACGTGCTCGGGACGGTGCTTTCGCCGCGCAGCCCGCTGCCCAATCTGCTGTTCACCGGGCAGAGCGTGAATCTGCACGGAGTGCTTGGAGTGTCGATGACGGCGGTCATGACCTGCTCGCAGCTTCCGGGCATGGAAGACCTGCCTCAGGAGATATTCGGCAAAATTCCTATCTTTGCGTGATATTGGTTTTTGTAAGACGCATCTAACGTCGTTGATATGAAGAAAACAGCACTTGTGACAGGCGGAAGCCGCGGAATCGGAAGAGCGGTCTGTGTCCGTCTGGCCCGCGAGGGATATCATGTAATCGTGAATTATGTCTCGGCCGACGAGGCCGCCGAAGAGACTCTGCGCGAGATTGTCTCCGCCGGAGGCGAGGGCGAGCTCCTGAAGTTTGATGTGGGAGACGCCGACGCCGTCGCCGAAAAGATGGGCGCATGGCGCGAGTCCCACCCCGGGGATTACATCGAGGTCCTTGTCAACAATGCCGGCATCCGCCGCGACAACCTCATGCTCTGGATGGAGCGCGAGGACTGGACCAAGGTGATAAGCACCAATCTGGACAGCTTCTACAATGTCACCAAGCAGGTCATAGAGCCTATGGCCGTCCATAAGCACGGACGCATAATCAACATGACTTCGGTGTCCGGTCTCAGGGGACTTCCCGGCCAGACCAACTATTCCGCCGCAAAGGGCGGACTCATTGCCGCCACCAAGGCCCTGGCCCAGGAAATGGCCGCCAGAAAGGTGACCGTCAATGCCGTCGCCCCCGGTTTCATAAAGACCGAC
Source organism: uncultured Muribaculaceae bacterium (assembly GCA_964538395.1). Taxonomy (GTDB): domain Bacteria; phylum Bacteroidota; class Bacteroidia; order Bacteroidales; family UBA932; genus Cryptobacteroides. The sequence continues at coordinate 24,234 of CAZIFT010000003.1, read as the reverse complement.
ATGGTGGCAGGCCTGGATGAGTCTGCCATAAAGTCCACCATCCCCGCCAAGAGGTTCGGAACTCCCGAGGAGGTCGCCGCCGCAGTCGCGTTCCTCGTTTCCGACGAGGCCGCCTACATCACCGGACAGGTCCTCACCATCGACGGCGGAATGTGCATGTAAGAGGAGATAATTCCATGAAATTCAATAAACTGTTTGCGGTTATGGCCGCATTTGCGCTTTCTGTCTGCGCTGTCTTCGCCCAGGATTCAAGGCTCGACAAAATACAGAAGGCCGGGAACGCCGTGTCCCGGATAACCGCCGACTTCGTCCAGACCAGAATCATAGTCGCTTCCGGCAAGGTGGTCAAATCTTCCGGCAATCTCTATTACACCGACAAGGGCCAGCTGTCCATGCAGTATGTCAAGCCTGCCGGCGACGTCCTCGTCATAGACGGAAACTCGATGTATCTGAGCAGAAGCGGCAAAGTGAACAATTTCGACCTTTCGAAGAACAAGCTCATGTCCAGCCTCAGTTCCATGCTGCTGGGCTGCATAGCCGGCAATGCGGAGCAGGTGGCCGGGGCCAACAACGCCGACATCTCCGTCTCCGAGAGCGGGAATGACTATGTGGTGACGATGAAGGCCAGAACGCAGGCCGTGCGCGGCTACTCGGACATAGTCCTGAACTACCGCAAGAGCGACTGCCTGCTGGTGAAGATGGACATCACCGAATTCTCCGGCATACGCAATGTCTATGAGATGTCGTCCGTCGATACCCGCACCGCTGTGGACGGCGCCGTGTTCAACATCCCCCGATAGCATATTTTTTGTAATCAACACATAGCCGCTGCCATATGGCGGCGGCATTTTTATTTTTTAGGCTTATGGCAAAGACAGTCAGAAAGAACTTTCCCGTCCAGGGAATGGGATGCGCAGCCTGCGTGGCAAGGGTGCAGGGCGCGATCGGCTCAGTGAAGGGAGTTGAAAAATGCTCGGTGAGCCTGGCTTCCAAGTCGGCCCAGGTGGACTATGACCCCTGCGCCGTGACTCCGGCCGACATAAAGAAGGCCGTGCAGGACGCCGGCTATGACCTTGTCGTCGTGAACGGCGATGACGAGGGGGACAAGTCCGACGAAGAAGCCGACCGGCTGAGGGAGGACTATTACGTCTCGCTCAGGCGGGACGCCGTGTCTGCCGCAATCCTGGCCCTCCTGATAATGTTGCTAGGAATGGGATTCGGCGATTTTCCCGGAAAGGGATATGTCCTGTGGGCTCTGGCCACGCCGGCTGTCTTCTGGTGCGGCAGGCGGTTCATCATGACCGCATGGAAGCAGCTCAGGCACAGGTCCGCGAGCATGGACACCCTTGTTGCCCTGTCCATACTGATTTCATACTCTTTCAGCCTTTTCAATCTGCTGTTCCCCTCGGTGTGGACTTCCAGGGGACTGCAGCCGCATCTGTACTTTGAATCCGCCTCCATGATCGGAGCCTTCATCCTGCTGGGCCGGGTCCTGCAGGAGAAGGCCGAACTCGGCACCACGGCATCGGTCCGCGCCCTGGCCGGGCTCCAGCCCAAATCGGCGGCGGTGAGCGTGGGCGAGGTGTTTACGGTGCGTCCCGGGGACCGGATTCCCGCCGACGGAGAGGTCACGGAAGGGGAGTCCTATGTGGACGAGAGCATGCTCACGGGTGAGCCGGTGGCCGTTCTCAAGAAGGCCGGAGACAAGGTCTATGCGGGCACCATCAACCAGAAGGGCTCCTTTGACGCGAGGGCGGAGAAGGTGGGGAAAGACACCATGCTTTCTGCCATCATCCGCATGGTGAGGGACGCCCAGGGCAGCAAGGCGAAGATTCAGGACACTGTGGACAGGGTGGCCGCGGTGTTCGTCCCGGTCATAATCGGCATTTCTCTTCTGACTCTCGTCTGCTGGGTGCTGTTCTCGCCCTCTGACGGACTCACGCGGGGTCTTCTGGCCATGGTTTCGGTGCTCGTGATCGCCTGCCCGTGTTCTCTGGGCCTGGCGACTCCCACCGCGCTGATAGCGGGAATCGGGAACGGCGCGAAGAAGGGCATCCTGATCAAGGACGCCGATTCGCTTCAGATAGCCGGAAAGGTGGATGTCATGGTGCTGGACAAGACCGGCACAATTACTGAGGGCCGTCCTGAGGTGCTGAAATCCAGATGGTTCACGGAGTCGGCAGAGGAACTGTCCGAAGCACGCGGAGTGCTGCTGGCCATGGAGATGAAATCGGAACATCCTCTGGCTATGGCCATAGTGGCCGCCGTGCATGCGGCCGCCATGGATGCGGAGCCTGCTGAGATTTCCGGCTTCGCGAGCGAGACTGGCAGGGGCCTGGAGGCTTCGTGCGGCGGGGGGAGATATTTCGTCGGCAACAGCTCTCCGGAGCCGTTTGCAGAAGCTGCGGAGTGGGAGACGGACGGCATGACGGTCGTGTGGTTCTCCTCGGAGGACAGGCTTCTGGCCGCTTTCGGCATAGCCGACAGGATAAAGGACGGCGCCGCCGATGCGGTGGCCCGGCTGAAGAAGCTGGGAGTGGAGACATATATGCTCACCGGCGACAACGCGGTCTCGGCCGGCATAGTCGCGGGAAAGGTCGGAATCTCTCATGTCATGGCTGGAATGCTGCCGCAGGACAAGGCAGAGTTCATAAGCGGTCTCCAGAAGGAGGGCCACAGAGTGGCCATGACGGGGGACGGAATCAATGACAGCGCGGCCCTGGCCCGGGCGGACCTGAGCATGGCCATGGGGAAGGGGAGCGACATGGCAATCAACGCCGCCATGGTCACGGTCGTTTCGGGGGATCTGAAAAAGCTTCCGCAGATGGTGGAGCTTTCCCGCAGGACGGTCCGCATAATCCGGCAGAACCTTTTCTGGGCCTTTTTCTATAATGTGCTTGCGGTGCCGGTTGCGGCCGGTGTCCTTTATCCGGTCTGCGGATTTCTGCTCAACCCTATGCTCGCCGCCGCCTGCATGGCCATGAGCTCCGTCTGCGTGGTCGCCAACAGCCTCCGCCTCGCCGCGCCCTCCATCCCGTCCGTGAAATAAGTGCGGCCGCTAAGGTCTGCACCCTTTTGCCGGCCTTTCAGAGAAGCGACTGCAATATTGCACTCAATGAGTGCAAAATTCATTTTTGGAAAAACGAAAAATGGCATGAAATTCATTTTTGGAAAAACGGATTTTGCCGCAGAATTCGTTTTTCGAAAAACGAAAACGGCCGTCCGGGGGTTCCGGGCGGCCGCGATTATCGTCAGGACGGCTTCTAGTACTCTGCGAAATGGCCGGGGTTGATTCCGACCGTCTCCTTGGAGACAAGAGTTCCGGAGAGCTTGTAGCGGTAGAGAGTGCCGCGGCTCACATAGTCACCGGCGTCGGTCACGAAGAGGCCGCCGCGCGAGGTGATGAAGATGCCATAGGGCGAAACCATCGAGTCAAGGTCAGGAATGGTCCAGTCGGTGACCACGGGAGAGCCCTCGTTCATGTCGATCTTCTTGGTGATGTACTCGCTCTTATAGGTGGAATAGTCGAAGCTCGAACCCAGGACATACCAGGCGCCATCATACTGGGCGGCATAGGTGGCGGGGAAATCATACTCGGCGACGACCTTCTCCGTCTCGCAGTCGAAGATGAAAGACGAGGCCGGATTGGAACCATAGTCGCCGGCGGCGTTCACCAGGACATATCTGGGATATTTCGCGTTCTGGACGAAGGCGCCATAGAGATTGTAATGGCCGGTCTTGACCATGCCCACGGTCGCCATGGTCTTCTCGTCCACGACGGTGATGGTCTGCTCATAATTGTGGGCGCCGCTGTAGGCATATCCGCCGGTGTTGGCCACGAAAAGCTTGCCCTTGTAATAGACCACGCCCTCGGGCTCATAGCCGGTCTTGGCTATGCCGGAAACCGTGAAATCGCTCATGTTGACCCTGTAGAGATTGCCGTTCTCGGCATAGGAAGTCACATAGAGATACTTGCCGGTGGTGTCGGCGACCATCCTTCTGCAGGAAGGAACGGCCTCGGTGTTGCCCTTGATTTGGCCGTCATGGTCGCAGAACTGAATCAGGTTGGAGCCGTTTATGGCTATGATTATGTATTTGTCGGTGGTGATTATGTCATTGCCGGTGTCGCCGAGAGGAATGTTGTTCACCGAAGAGAACCAGTCGTTTTCGACGAAGTTGTCATTGAGGTCATAACGGGAGAGGGTCGCATTGTTCTCGCCCATCTTGCCCTCGCTCAGCACATAGACATATTCCGACACATGGGGAGTCGGAGTCGGGGCCGGGTCGCTGCTTTCCTTTGAGCAGGAGACGGCGGAAGCGATGGCCAGCGCCGAGAGGAAATAGATTGATAACTTTTTCATACTCATGATGTTATTTATTGATTTTACTTTAATGATCATATTGTCAGCACCGCTTTCACCATAAAATTCGTGCCGGGCATCGGATAGCGCGTCACGACTTCATATCTCTGGTTCAGCAGATTGTTCACGTCCAGCCCCAGCTCCAGACCGCAGTCCCCGCGCAGGCTGAACCGCCTGGAGAGAGAAAGGTCCACCGTCATCCACGGGCTCAGCCTTTCGGAGGCGATGTTGTCGGCGCTGCGGTATCTCGCTCCCGTATAAAGAAAAGACAGGCTTCCGGTCCATGGCCCCTTGCCGGCGTCCAGCACCGCCGAGCCGCTGTGCCAGGGAGTATAGGGAATCTGTCCGCCCCATGTGATCCGCTCCGGCGAAGTCCGGTCGCGCGCGGATTCATAGGTATATGTCACCAGCAGCCCCGCATTGAAGCCGCCGGAGGAATATCGTCCGGTGGCGGTGGCGGTGACCCCGAAGCCTCTCACCCGGCCATAGTTCATCATGGTCCAGCGGAACTGGCTTGCCGCCGGCATGGCCACTATCTTGTCCGTGATTCTGTTGCAGAACACATCGGCCGACAGCCTGACCGAAAGCGGCGAAGAAGACCGGAACAGCGGAGCCTCCGCCCCGAAATCATACTGCGACGCCTTCTCCGGCTTCAGCCGAGACCAGCCCACCAGCGTGTAATAGAGGTCGTTGAATGTGGGCGCACGGAAGGACGATTTGCAGAAAGCCCTGAGAGTCAGCCTGCCGGAGGGTTCGGCCCATGCGAGGGTCAGCGTGGGGGTGAAGCGCGTCAGCGGGTCGGGAGCGTTCTGCTTCCAGTCCCGCACCAGCGTGAAAAGCCCCGAGCCGGAAGCTGAGAAGCCGCCGAGCAGGACCGTCGCGGCGGCCACGGCCTTGGCGTCCAGCCTCCGGACATAGGAAAAGCCTGTGACATTGCACCTTAGGTCGGAAAAACGCCCGTCTGCGGCGAAGTTCATAGAGAGCCATTCATAGGGATACCATGCGGCCGCGGCGGAAAGGAAGGCGCTCCGCTGCCGGTAGATGTTGTGGGCATATGCCGCGGCCTTGTTCTTGGCCGGGTCGGAAAGATATTCCAGCCTGTCCCATGCGAGCTTGCCGCTCAGGAGCATGGCCGCCGACTTGCCGGTCTTGCGGAACGAGGCCTGGGCGAATGCCGTCCTGTCCCACTGCCGGTCCTTTGAAGAATACTGGTCTGAGAGCCTTCTGACCACGGGGCCCGGGAGCCCCCTTTCGGAACTGTAGAAATAGGCATGGGCCTGAAATTCACCGCCCCAGGGCGAAGCCCACAGCCCCGCCTCCGCGCGCATGGCCATGATGTCGCCGTTGGAACGCCTTGAGCTGGTGTCCTCGAGGGCGTTTTTGATCCTGAAACGGTAGTCGCCCCGCGAATTGAGGAACATGCCTTCCAGGCTCAGCGCGGAGCGGCCCAGACGCCGTTCATAGCGCAGAGACGGGCTTATGCTCCCGAAGGAGCCGCCTTTGACCCTGGCCTTCAGGTTATATGGCCGGCCGGAGAACACCGGGACGCGGCTCCGCATATAGACCGAAGCCCCCGAAGCATATTCTCCGGCGCCCTGCAGGGTCTCGGACTTATGGGCGTTGTAGAGCGAGACCGATTCCATGTTGTCCAGAGAATACCGGCCCAGGTCCACCTGCCCGTTCTGGCTGTTGAGAATCTGCACCCCGTCCAGGAAAACCCCCACATGCTGCGAGCCCAGAGACCTCACGTTCACGGTCTTTAGACCGCCCAGTCCGCCATAGTCCTTGATCTGCGCTCCGGAAAAATATTTGAGCGCGTCGGCGACCGAGCTTGAGGAAAGCCTCTCCAGAGACTCGCCTTCGAGACGGGACACGGGGACTGCCTGGCGGGAAGAAAATGCGGTGACCGATGCCGTCTGCAGTGTGTCGGAGATGTCCTGCGCAGACAGGCCGGCGCTCGACAGGAAAAGGAGCGGCAGCGTTATGAAAAGCCCTGGTTTCACGATGCTTCACCTCGCGTTTCCCGCTGCGCATGGCCAGGCCACGGGCCGGAAACGGAGGGCAAAATTAGCAATTTGCTCCATAATCCGGGCTTATTGCCGGAACAAATGCTTAAATTAGCGTTTTATAATTTCAAAACAGCTCACTTACAATATGGACAAAGCATCCTACGCAATGGGCATGAGCATCGCCCGCAACCTGATCCAGTCCGGAGTCAGGGACATAAACATAGACGACTTCGCCGCCGGTCTCAAGGACAGCATGGGCGAGGGCGAACCCGCAATCTCCTATGAGGAGGCCGGAAAGGTTCTGGACGAGTATTTCAAGAAGCTCGAGGCCGAGAAGGCTGCCGAGGACGCCGAGGTGGCCCAGGTCATGAAGAAAGAGGGAGAGGATTTCCTCGCCGCCAACGCGAAGAAGGAGGGTGTCGTCACCCTTCCCGACGGCCTGCAGTATAAGGTGATAAAGGCCGGAACCGGAAAGAAGGCCGGCAGAAAGGACACGGTGAGATGCCACTACGAGGGCCGCTTCATCAACGGTCAGGTGTTCGACAGCTCCTACAAGAGAGGCGAACCCGCAGAGTTCGGAGTGCACCAGGTGATCGCCGGATGGACAGAGGCTCTTCAGCTTATGCCCGAAGGCTCCGTGTGGGAGCTCTATATCCCCTATAAGCTTGCATACGGCGAGGCCGGAGCCCACGGTGCCATCCCTCCCTGCGCAACCCTCATCTTCAAGGTGGAGGTCATCAAAGTCCTGTAATCCGGCATGGACCAGCTGATATCGGCCATAGAGATCTTCGCCTTCCTGACCGGGATAATCTATATCGTCCTGGAAATCGGGCAGAAGCGGCTCATGTGGGTGGTGGGCATATTGACGGGAGTGGCCTGCGCCTTCTCGTTCGCGGTGCAGCACCTGTACGCCTCCATGGGCCTGAACATCTACTATGTGGTCGTGTCGGTGCTGGGACTGCGGCAGTGGAAAAAGGACGAGGAAAAGCTCTCCGGGGAATCATCCATCCATCTGGGACGTCTCGACATGAAAACCGTGCTTGCCAGCGCGGCGATATTCGCGGCGGGCTCCGTTCTGCTGTGCCTGGCGCTCAGGCTGCTGGGCGGCGCGGAGACCGCGATGGACGCGGTGACCACGGTGATGAGCGCAGTGGCGACATGGTGGCTGGTCAAGTCCTATCCGCAGCAGTGGCTGGTCTGGATTGTCGCGGACCTGTTCTCGACCGTGCTGTGTCTCGTGTCGGGAATGTACTGGATGACAGTGCTTTATCTTTTTTACACCGCTTCGGCGGTCTATGGCTACATACATTGGAAACATAACGGGGAGACAGTCGCCTGATGCTTAGACAGAAATATCCTTCGAAACTGCTTGAGGACGCGGTGGACGCCATCGGTTCCCTTCCGGGAATCGGAAACAGGAGCGCGCTGCGTCTGGCCCTGTTTCTCCTCCGCCAGCCGAAAGAGAATGTCCACCATTTCACCGAAGCGGTGAACCGGCTGAGAGACGAGGTGAAATACTGCGGCACCTGCATGATGATTTCGGACGGGGACACCTGTTCCATATGCTCCGACCGCACCCGGGACCATGGCACCATCTGCGTGGTCGAAAACGTCCGGGACGTGATGAGCGTGGAGAACACCGGCCAGTACCGGGGCGTATATCATGTTCTGGGCGGCATCATATCGCCGATCAACGGCATAGGCCCGTCGGACCTGACCATAGGCCCGCTTGTGGAGAGGGTCAGGGCCCTTTCGGAAAGCGGCGCGCCCGCGGAGGTGATACTTGCCCTGAGCGGCGACGTGGAGGGCGAGACCACTTCGTTCTATATCTACAGGCAGCTCGCGCCCTTCGGGGTGAAGATTTCCACCCTGGCCAGGGGCCTCGGATTCGGAGACGACATCGAATATGCCGATGAGCTCACTCTCGGCCGTTCGATAGTCAACAGACAGATTTTCAAACCTTGACGGAAAAATGGGATTCATACTCACAGTACTGTTCGCGCTTTCCCTCTGCGCCGACTGCTTTGCGGTGACACTCTGCTCGAGCGTCAGCGTGAGGGGCATTTCGGGCGGCCGCATTCTGCGCATCGCCCTGGTCTTCGGAGTCGTGCAGGCCGGTCTGCTGGCTCTCGGATGGGCCTTCGGCGACCTGTTCGTGAGCTATATAGAAAAGGTCTCGCATATAGTCGGGTTCCTGTTGCTGCTCTATGTGGGCGGCGGCATGGTGAAGGAGGCCTTCGACAAAGACAGCAAGAGCCTGAATCTGTCGGGACTCAAAAATGTCCTGCTGGGAGCGGTGGCCACAAGCATAGACGCCTTCGCCGCCGGGATTTCCCTGTCCATGGACAGCGGCGCCGGCAGGGAAATCGCAGGCAAGACCGCCGCGGTCTTCGTCTGCACCGTAATAGCCTCGGTGGCGGGCATGAAGGGCGGCCAGACACTGGGCCGGAAGTTCGGCAGCACAGCCGAGCTGGTCGGCGGCATAGTCCTGATAATCCTGGGATTACTCGTCCTGTTCGGCTTAATGTAACATAAAAACAGCTTCTGAAATGAGCAATAAAGTCGTGATTTTCTCAGCCCCCTCGGGCTCCGGCAAAAGCACAATAGTGAAACACATTCTCGGCCGTCATCCCGAGATGGAATTTTCGGTGTCGGCGACTTCCCGCCCGCCCCGCGGAACGGAAATCGACGGCGTGGAATATCTCTTCTACAGCGCTGACACCTTCCGCAGACTGGTGGCGGAGGACAAGTTCGTGGAGCATGAGGAGGTCTATCCGGACAGGTTCTACGGCACCCTGAAGTCGGAGGTGAACCGGATCTGGGGCAAGGGCCACGTGATAATCTTCGACGTGGATGTGAAGGGCGGAGTGAGCCTGAAGAAATATTTCGGGGACAAGGCCCTTTCGGTGTTTATCCAGGCCCCGTCGGTGGAGGTGCTCAGGGAAAGGCTCGAGAAGAGGGGCACCGACTCTCCCGCGGACATAGAGAAGAGAGTCGCAAAGGCCGCGGAGGAGATGACCTTCGCCGACAAATTCGACAAGGTGCTTGTCAACGACGACCTTGAAGAGGCCTACAGGGCCGCCGATGCGATGGTGGACCCTTTCCTCGCCCGGTAAGACATGGACATAGCCGTCTATTCGGGGACCTTCCATCCCATGCACACAGGACATCTCTCCATCCTTGACTATCTGGTCAGGGAGGGCTTTTTCGGGGAGGTGCATCTTGTAGTGTCTCCGCGCAACCCGTTCAAGGACAGCGCCTATGCCCTGTCCGCCGAAGACAGGTTCAGGGCGGCGCAGAAAGCCGTGGCGCGGCATCCGGAGCTGCTGGGGAAGGTGGTCGTGAACGACATAGAGCTAAAGATGCCGCCGCCGAGCTACACGATAAGGACGCTGGACGCCCTGAGGAGCGCCCGCCCCGGCGACAGCTTCACTCTGATAATGGGCGGCGACAATCTCGCCGGAATTCTGAACTGGAAAGAGGGCGCCCGCCTGCTCACGGACTATGGCGTGGCGGTGTATCCGCGCCGCGGCTTCGACTCGCAGGCGCTCAGGGAATCCCTGCTGGGCATCAGCCCTGCCTTCAGGATAAGGCTTCTGGACGCGCCCATGGTGGACATCTCCGCCACCGAGATCCGCGAAGGCCTCGCCGCCGGCAAGGACATGTCTGCGTTTCTGATGTAGTTCTCCGGGGGCTTCAATGCGACGTTTAATTACTTGGTATTCAGCCCGTTTGTACATAATATTACATTTTACGCAGTGTACTGTGAATTTTTACGCAATACAAATATAATTTTCACCAACGTTCGCCGATGGCAACCGCATCCCGCTCTGGATGTTCGGTCTGCTTTATTGACAGCGGCTCTTTCATTTTGCACTCATTGAGTGCATTATTCCGGCAAAAGGGTGCAATCACTTCCGGATCGGCTCCGGCCCCGTACAGACAATACACAAAAAAGAGCGGCTGGAAACCAGTCGCTCTTTAATTATATGCCAGTCGGAATTACTCGGCTTTGCCGTCGGATCCGAGCACGTCCACG
>CAZIFT010000003.1:0-13725 GCA_964538395.1 uncultured Muribaculaceae bacterium | reverse complement strand
ATTATATGCCAGTCGGAATTACTCGGCTTTGCCGTCGGATCCGAGCACGTCCACGATCTTGTGGACATAGAGCTTCTTCATCTCGTCGCGGGCAGGTCCGAGATACTTTCTGGGATCGAACTCGCCGGGCTTCTGGTTGAGTACCTGACGGACCATGGCGGTCAGGGCAAGGCGGGAGTCGGAGTCGATGTTGATCTTGCAGACTGCGCTCTTGGAAGCCTCGCGGAGCTGCTCCTCGGGGATGCCCACTGCATCGGGAAGCTTTCCGCCGTTGGCGTTGATGATGTCAACATATTCCTGGGGAACGGAAGACGAACCGTGGAGCACGATGGGGAATCCGGGGAGCTTCTTCTCGATCTCGTGAAGGATGTCGAAACGGAGCGGCGGAGGTACGAGACGGCCGGTCTTGGGGTCACGGGTGCACTGCTCGGGTTTGAACTTGTAGGCGCCGTGGGATGTTCCGATGGAGATTGCGAGGGAGTCGCAGCCTGTGCGGCTGGAGAAGTCGATGACCTCTTCAGGGCTTGTGTAGTGGGAAGCGGCGGCGGACACCTCGTCCTCGACACCTGCCAGCACGCCGAGCTCGGCCTCGACGGTCACATCATATTTGTGTGCATATTCGACCACCTTCTTGGTGAGGGCGATGTTCTCCTCGTAGGGGAGGGAAGAACCGTCGATCATCACAGAGGAGAAACCGAAGTCAACGCAGCTCTTGCAGAGCTCGTAGGAATCGCCGTGGTCCAGATGGAGAACGATCTCGGGATGCTCCCAGCCGAGCTCCTTTGCATACTCGACTGCACCCTGTGCCATATATCTGAGAAGTGTCTGGTTGGCATAGTTGCGGGCGCCCTTGGAGACCTGGAGAATGACAGGTGACTTCTTTTCGGCGGCAGCCTGAATTATGGCCTGAAGCTGTTCCATGTTGTTGAAGTTGAATGCGGGAATCGCATAACCTCCCTTGACGGCCTTGGCAAACATCTCTCTGGTGTTCACAAGACCCAGTTCTTTGTAAGAAACCATGATTATAAAGCTTTAATTAAAAATTCCCTATTTTGAGACGCAAATTTAACTTTTTTTAAGAAAAAACGGAAACGCGGATGAGTTTTCCGCATCGGAGCGTGCTCTTATAGGAGATAATTTTATATTTTTGCGCTGATAAAGGTATGGCTCCGTAAATCCAAAGGCATGGTTGACATCTTCTACAGAAAAGACGGAAAGTCGATAGAGTCCCGCTCAGGGACGGATTTCGGAAATCTCCGGCTGGAGGATGTCGTGTGGATTGACATGTTCTCGCCGACCGGGGACGAAAAGCGGGCCGTGGAGGCCTTCCTCGGCGTGGAGATCCAGAGCAGGGCGCAGGCCGAAGAGATCGAGAGCTCGTCCCGATTCAAGGAGACCGATTCCGCCATCTATGCCAACACCAACTTCCTCATGCCTGGCCCCGAAGGCTATGGAATGGAAGCCGTCACCTTCACCCTCACCGGCGGCTGTCTCGCCACCACCAGAGACTTCCCCCTGCGAAGCTTCACCGAGCTGCACCGCAAGATGCAGGCGATTCCGCGTCTCTTCCCGAACGGATTCTGGGTGTTCGTGAGCATACTGGACCAGCGTGTCGACCTGGATGCCGACATGGTGGAGCTCATGACCAAGGAGACCGCCCAGTACAGCAAGCGCATAAACCAGGAAGAGGACATCAACAAGGAGTTCCTCCTCGATATCAATCAGCTGCAGGAGAACACCATGGTGTTCAGGGAGAACATAGTGGATAAGCAGCGCCTGATCAACAACCTGATGAAGAGCGACAAATATCCTCCGGAGCTCGAGCTCAGGCTGAACGTGCTCCAGCAGGATATCCTCTCGCTCATCAACCACGCCAACTTCAACTTCGAGCGACTGGAATATCTCCAGGACACCGCGGTGGGTCTTATCAACCTGGACCAGAACCGCATCATGAAGATATTCACGCTCATATCCCTGCTGCTCATGCCCCCGACCCTCGTGGCCAGCTTCTACGGCATGAACGTCAATCTTCCCCTCGAGGGCCTGAGCTATGCCTGGCTCATAGTCGTGGGGATAATGGTGCTGTCTTTCGCCATCATTCTTTTTGTCTTCAACAAGAGGAAGTTGCTGTAGATTTATTTTGCCGATAGCGTAATTTAACGTATATTTGCGGGCTTTCAGGAAGTTACGCAGGTTCTGCGCGCTTCCGGGCACAAGAAATATAATGTTTAACAGCTAGTTTTTTATTCACACATCATGGAAGAAGAAAACAAGAAGCCGGCTCTCTGCGCATCGATCGCTCCCGACAAATTCGACTGGGACGCATTCGAAAGCGAGGCCGATGTCTATGGAAACGTAGACAAGAAAGAAATTGCAGAGGCCTATGACAAGACCCTCTCGAAAGTTGTCGAGAACGAGGTCGTCGAAGGCACTGTCACCGCAATCAACAAGAGGGAAGTCGTCGTCAACATCGGCTACAAGAGCGAAGGCGTCATCGCCGCCACCGAGTTCCGCTACAACCCTGAGCTGAAGGTCGGCGACAAAGTGGAAGTCTATATCGAATCGGCCGAGGACCGCAAGGGCCAGCTGGTTCTTTCCCATAAGAAAGCCCGTCAGCTCCGCTCCTGGGATCAGGTCAACGCCGCCTATGAGAACGGAGACATCGTCAAGGGTTACATCAAATCCCGCACGAAAGGCGGCATGATCGTGGACGTCTTCGGAATCGAGGCCTTCCTGCCCGGCTCCCAGATTGACATCAAGCCCATCCGCGACTATGACGCATATGTGGACCAGACCATGGACTTCAAGATCGTCAAGATCAATCAGGAGTTCCGCAACGTGGTCGTTTCCCACAAGGCTCTGCTCGAGGCTGAGCTCGAGAAGCAGAAAGCCGAGCTCATCGGCAAGCTTGAGAAGGGCCAGGTGCTCGAGGGAACCGTCAAGAACATCACCAACTACGGCGTGTTCGTGGACCTCGGCGGTGTGGACGGTCTCATCCACATCACAGACCTCTCCTGGGGCCGCATCAACAACCCCGAGGAAGTCGTCAAGCTCGACCAGAAGATCAAGGTCGTCGTGCTCGACTTCAATGAGCAGAAGAAAATCGCCCTCGGTCTCAAGCAGCTCACAGCTCACCCCTGGGACAGCCTCGATCCTGACCTCAAGGTCGGTGACAAGGTCAAGGGCAAAGTCGTTCTCATCGCAGACTACGGCGCATTCGTCGAGATCAAACCCGGCGTCGAGGGACTCATCCATGTCTCCGAGATGTCCTGGTCTCCCAGGCTCCGCATCGCCCAGGATTTCCTCAAGGTCGGCGACGAGGTCGAGGCCCAGATTCTTTCCCTCGACAGGGAGAACAGGAAGATGTCCCTCGGTCTCAAGCAGCTCCAGACCAATCCTTGGGAGAACATCCGCGAGAAATATCCCGTCGGTTCCAAGCATTCCGCAACTGTGCGCAACATCACCAACTTCGGCGTGTTCGCAGAGCTTGAGGACGGCATAGAGGGCCTCATCCACATCAGCGACCTCTCCTGGAACAAGATCAAACATCCTTCGGAGATGGTTCAGACCGGCGACAAGATCGATGTCGTGATTCTCGACTTCGACGAGGCAAACCACAAGCTCAGCCTCGGCCACAAGCAGCTTCTTCCCAACCCTTGGGACGAGCTTGAGGCCAAGTATCCTGCCGGATCCGTCGTGAACGGCACCGTGGCTTCCACCACCGACAAGGGCGCCAACATCACCATCGAAGAGGGAGTCGAGGGATTCTGCTTCGCAAGGGATCTTGTCAAGGAAGACGGCAAGACCGCAGTCGTGGGCGAAACCCTTCCTTTCAAGGTTGTCGAGCTCAGAAGGAGCACCCGCAGGATTCTCCTTTCTCACACCAGGACTTATTCCGAGGCCAAGGAGGCCAAGGTTGCAGCAGAGGCTGATTCCACCAAGAAGGCCGTGAAGAAGCTCAACTCCAACCTCGAGAAGACCACCCTCGGTGACATTTCCGAACTCGCAGCCCTTAAGGACAAACTCGAGAAGGGTGAGTAATTTTACCTTGACAATATTGGGCACGGGTTCCGCCGTGCCCGTCGAGGATAGATTCCAGAGCGCTCATGTACTTGATGTACATGGGCGTTTGTTTCTGATTGACGGAGGGGAAGGAGTTCAGCACCAGCTGATAAAGCTCCGCATATCCCCGATGAAGATCGATTCGGTCTTTATCTCTCATGTCCATGGCGACCATGTGTTCGGGCTCTTCGGCCTGTTCTCCACGATGGCCATGAAGGGGAGGAGCGTGCCGCTGAACATCTATGGCCCGGCCAATCTCGCCCCCGTGCTGAAGTTTTTCCTGTCATTTTTCGGAGGCGGACTGCCTTTCGAGCTGAGATTCAATCAGGTGCATGTCAGGGAGCCTCAGGTGATATATGAGGCCAAGACCTTCGAGATTCTGGCTTTCCCCCTGAACCACAAAATAGAGACCTATGGCTATCTGTTCAGGGAGAAGACTCCGCCGCTCAATGTGAGAAAGGAGGCCATAGAGAAATATGGCTTCACTCTCGCCGAGATAGGCATGCTGAAAAGGGGCGAGGACGTCGTGCGTCCCGCCGGCGAAGACAGCGGGGCCGGTTTCATGAACGGCTATGTCCGCAATTCCGGGACCTCCGAACCGCTTGTCATCCCCAATTCCGAGGCGGCCTATGTCCCGTTCGTCCCCAGAAGCTATGCCTATGCCAGCGACACCGCTCCCTTCCCGGAGCTGCCGCAATGGGTCAGGGGCGTGGACCTGCTCTACCATGAGGCCACCTATCTCACGGCACTGAACGACCAGGCCGTCCAGCGCTTCCATTCCACCGCCGCCGACGCCGCCCGATGCGCCGCCGAGGCCGGGGTGGGGAAGCTCGTGATTGCCCATTACTCGTCGCGCTGCCGCCGTCCGGACCTCTATGAGGCCGAGGCCAGAGCCATCTTCCCGATGAGCTTCGCGGCCAACGACGGCGACGTCTTTGACATTCCGGACAAAAAAACTCTATAGCCATGAAAGTCTTTCTCCGTGCGGCCGCCGTGCTTGTGGCCGTCCTTTCCGCAGTCTGCGCCTCGGCCCAGAGCGCTCAGGAGCGGTATATAGAAAAATATGCGGCCACCGCCGTGAGCGAGATGTACAGGACCGGAGTTCCGGCCAGCATAACCCTGGCCCAGGGCCTGCTGGAGTCCAGATATGGCCAGTCCGCGCTTGCCGCCGAGGGCAACAACCACTTCGGCATAAAGTGTCACGACTGGAAGGGCAAGAAGCAGTATGCCGACGACGAGACCCGTGGCGAGTGCTTCAGGAAATATGACAGCGCAGAGGAGTCGTTCCGCGACCATTCTGACTTCCTCCGCTACCGCGACCGCTATAAATTCCTGTTTGACTATAAGACAACTGACTATAAGTCATGGGCTTATGGCCTCAAAAAGGCGGGCTATGCCACCGACGGGGCCTATCCTTCGAAGCTCATAAAGCTTATAGAAGAATATGACCTGGCCCGTTTCGACAAGATGACTGCGGCCCAGGCCGCGAAGATGGCCGGGACATCGTCCCGCGGCGGGGGTGAAACCGTGGCTGCGGGCGCCGCAGGACAGGCCTCTCAGGCCGGCAAAAAGGAGGAGAAGATGACCAGGGCGGAAAAGAACGCCGCCAAGGCCGCCGCAAAAGAGACTGCAGCCAAAGAGGCTTCCGCAAAGAAGGCCGCCGCGAAGAAGTCTCGCAAGAAGGCCGCAGACAAAAAATCCTCCGGCAGCGGGGTCGCCACTGCGGTCTATACGGCCATTCCGGAATCTCCGCTTTCCCTCGAAGAACCGGTGAAGCTGGACGGTTCGGAGTCCTTCACCTTCTCTCTCAGCCGCAAGATGTATTCTCTGAACGGAGTGCCGTTCATCTATGCCGCCGATGGCGAGACCATAGAGTCCATAGCCAAGTCCAACAATCTGTTCCCCAAGGAGCTGCGCCGTTTCAACGACATGCGCTCCGGCCAGCAGCCCAGGCCCGGCGACATAGTCTATCTCCAGAGCAAGAAGAAGCAGGCCGCCCGCGGACTGGACAAATACATATCCGACGAGGGAGGGGAGAGCCTCCGGGAGCTTTCCCAGAGATTCGCCGTCCGGCTTTCGGACCTTGCGGAGCGCAACTCTCTGTCTTCGGACTATGTTCTCAGACCCGACGACGAAATCCTTCTCAGATAGCAGGCGATGAAAAACTGGAAACCGATAGCCGCGGCCATAGTCCTGGCCGTGATTGCCGCCGGCGGGCTGACGCTGTATAACGCATGGTTCGACCGCCGCGGGGCGAACTTCGGCAAGACGGCCGAGTTCTATGTGCGTCCCGGCACCTCCCCGGAGGAAGTTCTGGCGGAAGTCTCTGAAAAATGCGCGGTGAAACGCCCCCGCAGCCTGGCACGATGCTTCTCGGCCGTGGACTCCGTCGCTCCCGGCCATTACACCGTGACCGCGTCCAACAGCAGCAAATATGTGGCGCGGATGTTCTCCGCCGGCTGGCAGTCGCCGGTGAAGCTGGTGCTTTCCGGCACCATGCGCTCGCGCGCCTCGATAGCCCGCAAGATAGGCCGTCAGATGATGCTGGATTCGGCTGCGGCCGCCTCCGCGCTGGCCGATTCGGCCCTGCTGGCGTCTTTCGGATTCACTCCGCGGAACATGTTCTCGCTTATAATGCCGGACACATACGAGGTTTACTGGACCGATTCCATGGAGAAGATACTCTCCAGGCAGAAAGAGGCCTATGACTCGTTCTGGAATGGGGACAATCTGAAAAAGGCGGCGGCTCTGGGCCTGTCGCAGGAGGAAGTGTCAGTGCTGGCCTCTATAGTCAACGGCGAGACCAATTATGAGAAGGAGATGCCCTCGGTCGCCGGGGTGTATCTGAACCGCCTCCGCATGGGCATGAAGCTGCAGGCGGACCCCACAGTGGCCTTCTGCTTCGACTATGAACCGCGCCGCATACTGAAACAGCATCTGGAGGCGGATTCTCCCTACAACACATACAGATATGCCGGACTTCCGCCCGGCCCCATCTGCGTGCCCTCGAGAGCGGCCCTGCAGGCCGTCCTCAATCCGGACACTCACAAATATCTGTATTTCTGCGCCAGCCCCGCCATGGACGGGACGCATCTGTTCGCCGCAAGCTATTCCGAACATCTGCGCAACGCCGCGGCCTACAGGAAGGCCCTCACGGCCCGGTCTTCGAAATAAGGCTATAACCTGCTGACTTTCAGCACTCCCTTGATTATCTTCAGCTGGGAGACCACCTTGTCCAGCTCCATGTTAGAGGCTACATAGACCTTGATGGAGATTTCATAGGTGCCGTTGCGCTGGTTCTCGTTGAAGGTGAACGAGCGGAGCGAAGCCCTGAAGTTGCTCACCACCTCCATGATCTTGTTGATCACCGGCGACTCCATTTCCGAGACTATCCTCAGCGCCACCTGGAAGGTGCCGGTGGAGGGATTGCTGGCCCATCTGACCTTCTGGATGCGGTAGGGGTATTTGTCTATGAGCCTGGCGGCGTTCGGGCACGAGATTCTGTGGATCTTGATGCCGCTGTCCCTGGTGACGAAGCCGAACACGTCGTCTCCGAACACCGGGTTGCAGCACTTGGACATCTTGTAGTCCAGGCCCTTGAGGTCTTTCGCGTTGATGACCAGGATGTCGTCGCCCGAGTCGGACTTTATGCTCGTCTTGTCCTTGGCGGCTTCCTTTTCCTTGGCCGCCTCTGCGGCTTCGGCCACCATGGCGTCGTGCTCCAGGATGTAGTTCTTCACCGTGTTCACGTCCACCTCTTCCTCCGCGATGGCGGCATAGAAGGCGTGCATAGTGGTGTAGCGAAGCTTCTTCATCAGCTCCACCAGCATCCAGTCCGGGAACTCCAGCTTCCAGTTCTTGAGCCTGCGCTCGAGAATCTCCCGGCCTTCGGCGGCTTTCTTGTACTGCTCGTCCTGCAGCGCCTGGCGGATCTTGCTTCTGGCCTTGGAGGTGACCACATAGTTCAGCCAGTCGGCCGAGGGCTTCTGGTTCTTGCCGCTCATTATCTCCACGACGTCTCCCGTCTTGAGCTTCTCCTTGAAGGAGACCGCCTTGCCGTTCACTCGGCCGCCGGTGCACCTTATGCCCAGTCCGGAGTGGATGTTGAAGGCAAAGTCCAGGATCGACGCCCCGCTGGGGAGTATCCTCAGCTCACTGCTCGGAGTGAAGACGAAAATCTCCTTGTCCGGCGGCTGAGGCACGTCGTCGGGGCCTATGGACATGGGATGCTCCAGCTCATATCTCACCGATGTGAGCCATCTGTCCAGAGTGGCCTCGTGCTTGATGCCCTTGTAGGACCAGTGCGCGGCGCTGCCGCTTTCGGCCTCCGCGTCCATCCTGGCCGTCCTGATCTGGACCTCCAGATAGGCGTTGTCCTTGTTCCTGACCGTGATGTGCAGGGACTCGTAGCCGTTGGGCTTGGGGTTGGTGATCCAGTCGCGGAGTCTCGAGGTGTCGGGCTCGTATTCTTTTGTCACATAGGAATATACCTTCCAGCAGAGGTCTTTCTCCAGCTCATGGTCATCCCCGTCGCAGTCGATTATGAAGCGGATGGCGAAGACGTCATAGACCCCCTCGAAGGGCACCTTCTGCGCCTTCATCTTCTTGTAGATGGAATATGCCGACTTGGTCCTGATCTTCAGCTTATAGCGGATGCCGGCCCCGTCGAGGTCCTTCTTCAGGGGCTCGATGAACTCTGCCGTGAGCTTTTCCCTGTCTTTCTGGGTGGCTTTCAGCTTGTTGGTTATGGCCCTGTACTGCTGCGGCTCGGCGAAGGCGAGATATATGTTCTCCATCTCCGCCTTGATGTTGTACAGCCCCAGCTGATGGGCCAGCGGGATGTAGAGCATCAGGGTCTCCAGCACCTTTCTCTCCCTGGACTGGCCCGGGAACATGTCCAGACGGCGCATTACCTCCAGCCTGTCCGCAATCTTCAGGACTATCACCCGGGGGTCGCGGGAGTACTGGACTATGAGCTTCTTGTAGTTCTCGGCCTCCAGCCTGGTGTCTTTCGGCTTTATGGTCGCAATCTTGTTCAGCCCGTCCACCATGGCCATTATCCCGGCTGGGAACTTCCAGAGGGAAGTGTCGATGTCGGGGTGCCTGCGCATGGCTTCGTGGAGAAAGACGGCGGCCACGCATTCCGCCTGAAGACCTATCTCGTTGGCAACTATCTGCGCCACCCCTTCCGGATGGCTCAGAAACGGCGATCCGTCATATCTTGTGTCGTCCTTCAGGGCGGCAGAGGCGATGTCGTATGCGCTCCTGATGAGGCTGCGCCCTTCTTCGCCGTAGTGCGGGAATTTCTCATCTACAGTGTCCATGGCCATAGAAAATCTTCATCTAAATATATGGAAATTTTCCGATGGTGTATATATTTGCGCCCATGAAACTTGTGATTTTTGACCTGGACGGCACGCTCCTCAACACGATAGAGGACCTCGGCGCCGCTACGAATGCGGCTCTTTCATCGCTTGGATTCCCCACCCATGCGATGGATGAATATTACGGAATGGTGGGGCACGGAATCCGCAGGCTGGTCATGAACGCCCTTCCGGAGGCGGACAGGACCGACGACGCCCTCGTGGACAGGCTGCTTAAGGTCTTTGTGGAATATTACACCGCCCACATCGATGTCCGCACCCGTCCATATCCCGGAATGCAGGAGCTTCTCGCTTCGCTTTCCTCCCGAGGCTATGCCATCGGCGTGGCCTCCAACAAGTTCCAGGCCGGGGCCGAGACCCTGGTGAAAGAGTTTTTCCCTGACATAAAGTTCGCCGGAATTCTCGGCGACAGACCCGGCGCGCCCCTGAAGCCCTCGCCGGAGATAGTGTTCACGCTTATGGACAATGCCGGAATGGACCGGAACGACGTGAACGGCAATGTGGTGATGGCCGGAGACTCCGCCACCGACATAAAGACCGCCGCTGCCGCCGGAATTCCCTCGATAGCCGTCACCTGGGGTTTCAGGCCCGAGTCCGACCTGACCGCTGCAGACCATGTGGCCCACACTGCCGCCGAGCTGGACGCATTGATCGGAAAAATTCTGGGCTGAGCGGCGCGGGACCGGTTTTTAGGCTTTCCAGACTTTCAGATATTCCTGCAGCGCCCACATCTCGTCCCTGAACTTTGCGGCCGCTGCGAAATCCAGATCTGCCGCCGCCTTCTGCATCTTGCGCTTGGCCTCGGCGACGCTTTTTTCCACCTGACTTCTTGACATTGACCGGATTACGGGGTCCTGCAGCACTGCCGCCAGGTCCGCCTTCACATATCCGTCCACAAAGGCCGAGTTCGTGTCCCTCTTCGAGTCCATGCCCAGACCCACGCTGACCTTGCCTTTGCCGAGCTCTTCGGGGCTGGGAATATAGACCGGATTCTCATAGGAGTTGGGGGCCGCGACCTTCCCTTTTCCGGCGGAGAACAGCTCGCTGGCGAGGGGATTCTCCTTGACTCCCACCTGGGTGGGGGTGATGTGGTGCAGCTTGTTGTATTCCATCTGTTTGGCTCTGCGGCGGTCGGTTTCATAGATGGTGTCGCGCATGGAGCCGGTGATGTTGTCGGCATACATTATCACCAGTCCGTTGACGTTTCTGGCCGCTCTTCCGGCCGTCTGCGTGAGGGCTCTGGCCGACCGCAGGAAGCCTTCCTTGTCCGCGTCCATTATCGCCACCAGCGAGACTGACGGGATGTCCAGGCCCTCGCGGAGCAGGTTGACGCCCACCAGCACGTCGAACAGGCCCTTCTTGAAGTCCTCGATGATCTCGATTCTCTCCGTAGTGTCTATGTCCGAGTGTATGTATCTGGTTCTCACGCCCATCCGCTCGAAATAGCTGTTCAGCTCCTCGGCCATGCGCTTTGTGAGCGTGGTGACGAGGATGCGCTCGTCGGCCGCCGACCGCCTGCGGATCTCCTCCATAAGGTCGTCCACCTGGCCCTTTATCGGCCTCACCTCTATGGGCGGGTCCAGCAGGCCGGTGGGCCTCACCACCTGCTCCACCACCAGGCCGCCGGATTTCTCCAGCTCATACTCGGCCGGGGTGGCGCTGACGAACACCTTTTGCCTGGTCACCGACTCGAACTCCTCGAAGGTGAGGGGCCTGTTGTCGGCCGCCGCCGGCAGACGGAAACCATATTCTATGAGCACCGACTTTCTGGAATGGTCGCCGCCATACATCGCCCTGATCTGGGGTATGGTCACATGGCTCTCGTCTATGAAGGTCACGAAGTCGTCCGGAAAATAGTCTATCAGGCAGAACGGCCTCTGCCCGGGGGAGCGCCCGTCCAGATAGCGGGAGTAGTTCTCGATGCCGGGGCAGTAGCCCATCTCCTTGATCATCTCCAGGTCATATTCCACCCTCTGTTTCAGCCTCTTGGCTTCCAGAGGCCTGTCTATGCTCTCGAAATAGGCCATCTGCTTCACGAGGTCGTCCTGGATCTGGCTGACGGCCTTGACGGCCCGCTCCTTTGTGGTCACGAAGTTGTTGGCCGGATAGATCGGAACCTCGGTCAGGCCCTCCAGCCTGGCTCCGGTTATGGGGTCTATGAGCGAGAGGTCCTCCACTTCGTCTCCGAAAAACTCTATCCTCACGGCCTCGTCGGCTCCTCCGAGGAACACGTCCACGGTGTCGCCCCTCACCCGGAAGGTGCCTCGCTTGAAATCGGTCTCGGTCCTGCTGTAGAGCGCGTCCACAAGGTGGTAGAGCAGCTTGGTGAGGCTTCTGCGCTCGCCCTTGCGGACGGTCACCGTCTGGTTGTGGAAGTCTTCGGGGTTGCCTATGCCATAGAGGCAGGACACGCTGGACACCACTATCACGTCGCGCCTTCCCGACATCAGGGCCGACGCCGCGCTGAGCCTCAGCTTCTCCACCTGCTCGTTTATGCTCAGGTCCTTTTCTATATAGGTGTCGGTGGAGGGGATGTAGGCCTCCGGCTGGTAATAGTCATAATATGACACGAAATATTCCACCGCGTTCTCCGGGAAGAAGGCCTTGAACTCTCCGTAAAGCTGGGCCGCGAGGGTCTTGTTGTGGCTCAGGACCAGGGCCGGCCTCTGCAGCTTCTGTATCACATTGGCCATGGTGAAGGTCTTTCCCGATCCGGTGACTCCGAGCAGAGTCACCGCGTCCACCCCCTGGTTCAGGGCCCCGGTCAGCTGTTTTATGGCTTCGGGCTGGTCTCCGGAGGGGGAATATGGTGCAACAAGGTTGAATTTCATGCGAGAATGCCGTTTTCTTCCCGCAAATATAGCCTTAACGGCCGTATATTCCCGAAAAATTTTGAAGAGTCGGAGAAGTTTAGTACTTTTGCCTTATCTATGCGTGAAAAGGGCATAGAGTATTGTTGTAAGAAGTTATTATTAATTCATTTCAATACAATGAAAGCATTCAAAACATTGGCAGGCGTGCTTGCAGTTGCAGGCATCCTGGGTTTCTCTTTCAGCGCAAGCGCTCAGGAGAACAACAATCGTGACGAGAACGGCAAGGTCGTTCGTGGTGCTTATGAGACCAACCGTTTCGGTGACAACTGGTTCATCGGTTTCGGTGCAGGTGCCAACTCTCTCGTCAACAAGCATTCCGACTTCGGTTTCGGTGGTCTTGCAGTGGACGGTTTCGTCGGCAAGTGGTTCACTCCTTCTGTTGGAGCAAGACTTGGATACAAGGGCCTTCAGAACAACCTGAACCTTGAGGACGGCTACACTTCCGCAGCCGGCTTCGATGCCAGCGACAACTTCAACCAGCACTATTTCCACGGTGACCTCATGTGGAACTTCTCCAACGCCGTCAGCGGCTACAAGGAGACCCGTTTCTGGGATCTTATCCCTTATGTGAGCGCTGGCCTCGTGTACTCCGCAAAGGATGACTACAAGGATTACGCCTGGGGTCTCGGCGCAGGTCTCCTCAATGACTTCCGTCTCGGCGGTCATGTGGACCTCTACCTCGACCTCTCCGGTGTCGTCGTTCCTGACGAGGGTTATGCTGTCGCAGACGACGGAAAGAAGGCTATCCTTCCTTCCCTCACCGCCGGCATCATCTTCAACCTTGGCAGAAGCAACTGGGACCGTCACTCTTCGGTTACTCCCGTGGTCGTTCCCGTGCCCTTCACTGTTGACCAGTACAACGCCCTCAAGGATCGCGTAGCCGCTCTCGAGAAGGAGAACGCCGCCCTCAAGGACGAAATCGAGCGCCTCAAGAACCAGACTCCTGACACTGTGTACGTGCAGAACGACGCTGTCGAGTCTGACTCTTACACCTTCTTCGATCTCGGATCCACCACTCTTTCCGACCGTGAGAAGATGCACCTCGACTTCTATGCAAACGCAGTCAAGGACAACCTCGACGGCAAGACCCTCACTGTTACGGGTTCCGCCGACAAGGCTACCGGTTCTGCCGCTACCAACCAGAAGATCGCTGAGAAGCGTGCCAACGTCGTCAAGGACTACCTCGTGAAGAAGGGAGTTGCTGCTGACAAGATCGAGACTGTCGCTCTTGGTGGCATCGACGGCAAGAAGGACGCTCGCCGCGTTGTGGTTTCCGTCAAGTAAATCATTTACTTACATACTTAAAAATAGCCCGGTCATCCGACCGGGCTATTTTTTTGCCTATTGCCAGCGTCCGGCTGTCTGCTCCGGAGACCTTCGCTTCGCTCATCCCTTGTTGACGGGGG
>CAZIFT010000002.1:47387-62428 GCA_964538395.1 uncultured Muribaculaceae bacterium | reverse complement strand
TCAGACCGCCCGGCGGTGCGGGCATTTTGCCGCTGGCGAAGCCAGTCAGGCAATATTGCGGGAGCCTAAGTCCCGAAGGGACTGAAATACCCCTAATAGGGGTCGGCGACGCAGTCGGCGGGGGTTAAGATGGCTAGCGGCCGGAACGGCCGCAGGGGTCGTTACGGGGGCAGGGCCCCCGTCAACAAGGGATGAGCGAAGCGAAGGTCGCCGGAGGAGACAGCCAGACGCTCGAAAGCCAGTCGATATAAAAAAGAGGATTAACCGACTCAGCGGCCAAAGAAAAGAGCTATCTTTGTGGGCTGTAAAAACAAGTCAAACGAAATGAGCGAAAAAATCCCCTACAAAACCTATCTGCACGAGGACGAAATCCCCAGACAGTGGTACAACGTCCGTGCGGACATGAAAAACAAGCCGGCTCCCCTCATCAGCCCGGCCGACGGACACGCCCTCACCCTCGAGGACATGAACCCCATTTTCTGCGAAGAGCTCAACAGACAGGAACTTGACACCACAACCGCCTATATCGACATCCCCGAAGAGGTCTGGAACTTCTACAAGATGTACCGTCCCTCCCCGCTCGTGAGGGCATACTTCCTCGAGAAGGCTCTGGGCACTCCCGCCAAGATCTACTATAAATTCGAAGGAAACAACACTTCCGGTTCCCACAAGCTCAACTCAGCCATCGCCCAGGCCTACTACGCCAAGAAGCAGGGTCTGAAGGGAGTGACCACCGAGACCGGTGCAGGCCAGTGGGGCACCGCCCTCAGCATGGCAAGCGCCTTCTTCGGACTGGACTGCAAAGTGTTCATGGTCAAGGTCTCCTATGAGCAGAAGGCCTTCCGCCGCGAGGTGATGCGCACCTATGGCGCCACCGTCACCCCTTCGCCCAGCAACACCACCGAAGTCGGAAAGAAGATTCTGGCCGACCACCCCGGAACCTCCGGTTCCCTGGGATGCGCCATCTCAGAGGCCGTCGAGGCTGCAGTGACCCACGAGGGCTACCGCTATGTGCTCGGATCGGTGCTGAACCAGGTGCTTCTCCATCAGTCCATCATAGGCCTTGAGACCAAGACCGCATTCGAAAAGCTCGGCGTCCAGCCCGACATCATCATCGGCTGCGCAGGCGGCGGTTCCAACCTCGGAGGATTCACCTCCCCCTTCTTCGGAGAGATGCTCAGGGGCGAGGCCAACTACAAGATAATCGGTGTGGAGCCGGCCTCCTGCCCCAGCTTCACCCGCGGAAAGTTCGCATATGACTTCTGCGACACCGGAATGATCTGCCCTCTCGCCAAGATGTACACTCTCGGCAGCCAGTTCATCCCTTCGGCCAACCATGCCGGCGGTCTCCGCTTCCATGGCATGAGCCCGGTCCTCTCCCAGCTCTATCATGACGGTCTCTTCGAGGCCCGCGCCGTGGAGCAGACTTCAGTGTTCGCAGCCGCAGAGCAGTTCGCCCGCACCGAGGGCATCCTGCCCGCACCTGAGTCCAGCCATGCTATCCGTGTGGCCATCGACGAGGCTCTCAAGTGCAAGGAGAGCGGCGAGGCCAAGACCATAGTCTTCAACCTCACCGGCACCGGCTACTTCGACCTCACGGCCTATCAGCAGTTCAATGACAAGACCATGAGCGACGTCATCCCTAGCGACGAAGCCATCGCCGAGTCTCTCCAGAAGCTGCCCAAGATCGGCAACGAATAGGCCTATCTGCATCGGCAGCTCTCCTCCGGAGACCTTCGCTTCGCTCATCCCACCGCCGCAAGCGGCGGTCCCCCCGCTCATGATGCCGCGGGCGGCACAGGTCCCGGAGGAGACTGCCGATGCATTTTAGGCGGATTTGAATAAAATGAAGGCGACTGATAAGTGATTATCGGTCGCCTTCTTTTTGTGTGGTTTTCTGCTCCTAGATGGGCTGGCACTTGCCCTTGAGCCACTCAGCCATCTCAGGCGTCATGCGGGGAGCCAGAGTCTCATAGACCTTCTTGTGATAGTCATTCAGCCACTTGATCTCCTCCGGCGACATAAGCTCCTTCTTGATCACCGTTGTGTCTATGTGACAGAGAGTTATGGTATTGAACTTATACCATGTGCCGAACTCATTAGTGCCGGCATCCTCCACTATGAACACATTCTCGTGACGCACTCCGTGCATTCCCTCACGATAAAGTCCGGGCTCATTGGTATTCACGATTCCGGGCACATAAGGATAGGAATTGAAATTCTGGCGGAACTCCTGAGGACCCTCATGCACATTGAGATAAGAACCCACTCCGTGGCCCGAGCCATGTCCGAAATTCCTCTTGTGCTGCCACAGGGCATTGCGCACCAGGATATCCAGGTGGCAGCCGCAGGTCCCCTTCGGGAACACAGCCATAGCAAGGTCTATATGGCACTTCAGCACGAGAGTGTAATCCTCCTTCTCAAGCTCAGTGCAGGGGCCGCAGGGCACCGTGCGGGTGATGTCCGTGGTTCCGAAAAGATACTGTCCGCCCGAATCGCAGAGATAGAGGCCGTGATGCTCCAGCTCGGGAGCGTTCTCCTTAGGCGTAGAATAGTGCGGCAGGGCTGCCGAAGGACCATAGGCCGACATGGTCTCGAAGCTGTCGCCGCGATAGCCCTGAATCTGCGAACGGTAATGCCCCATCATCTCAGAGCAGTCCCACTCATCCACTCTTGCGCCGCTTGCCAGCTGATTCTCAAGCCAATAGAAGAACTTCTCCATGGCCAGACCATCCTCCACATGAGCCTCCTTCATGCCTGCGAGCTCCACCTCATTCTTGATGGACTTGCGCAGCTGCACGGGAGAATTGCCGAACTTGACGGCGTCGGCGGGCAGATTGGTCTCTATGATATTGTAGAGATTATAGTTCAGAGTGGAAGGGTCCACATAAAGCCTCTTGAAGCCCTCGGTCTGAGGAAGAGCGGCCACGTCTATGGAGATGTCGTCATAGGGCAGCAGATTCACTCCGTCCTTCTTCATCTCGTCAAAGCTGGCGAGAGTCTCATCGTCGAGCTTGCTCTGGGAATTCTTGCGGACATACCAGTTCACATCGTCCATGGTGACCATCAGATAGGAATAAATCACCGGATTATACTCCACGTCGGAGCCGCGGGCATTGAGCAGCCACACGATATCGTCCAGAGCGGTGAGCACTATGGCGTCGCACCTGTTGTCTATGAGAGTCTTGCGCAGCCAGAGAATCTTGTCCTGACGGGACTCGCCTGTAAACTCCTCGCCCAGAGTGATTATGGGCGACTGAGGAATGCCCGGACGGTCGTCCCAGAGAGTGTCCAGCAGGTCCGGAGCGTTCACGATCCTGAAGCCGCGGTCCTCGTCATTCTCCTTGCGTCCGTCCTCGATGAAAGCGTTGCGGATATTCTGCACGGAAGAGACCGTCTGGGCCATTCCGTCCACAGCCACCACTACCTGTCCCTCCTTGTCGGCGAAGGCATGCGCGGCCAGCCACTCGGGGATGAGCACCTGCTCGGGAACCCTGGTCTTGTGGAGCTCATATCCGGTTCCGGGAAGGTCATGCTCGGCCTGGATGAAATAGCGGGTGTCCGTCCACAGTCCGGCATGGTCGAGAGTGATGACTATGTCGCCGCACTCGCCGGCAAAACCGGTGGCCCATTTCACCTGTTTCCACCTCGCGCCCGGATATTCGCTGCAGTGAGGATCGGAGGCTGTGATCACTATCGCGTCCCAGCCTTTCTCTTTCATCATGGACCTGATGTCCTGAAGTCTCTGATAATATTTATTCATGGCCTATTAGTTTATGTTCTTTTCAAAACAGACCACAATTTAACGAATTTTGGCGAGAAAACAACCGCCGGAGCGGCCTCAGACCAGTTCGCGGATTATCTCGTCGGAGACAAAGAACCGCTCCTCGGGGATCCGGATTTTCGGGCCTATGGCAACGAGCGCGCCTTCGGCCATCAGCCTGTCCACTGCGGAAGAATCGGAAGCATTGGCCCGGAGCCACTCCCCGTCCTCGCCCTCCGCCGTGCGCAGCGAAAGCATAATCCGCTCCACCCGCTCGTCCTGCGGGGTAAGTGTCTCTGATTCAGCGGTATAAGAACCGTTTTCGTCCAGCTCCGAATTCCACCTGCGGCACCGGCCGTCGAAAGAATGGGCGCCGGCCCCAAGCCCCACATACGGCACCCTGCGCCAATAGGCCGAATTGTGCCTGGCCTCAAACCCGGGCAGGGCGAAATTGGACACCTCATAGTGGCGGTAGCCGGCCGCGGCAAGCCTCCCGCACAGGATTTCATACTGCCTGCGGCACTCCTCGTCCGAAGCCTCGTCATAGTCGCCCCGTTCCGCCAGCTTCTCCAGGGCACTGTCCGGCTCTATGGACAACTGATAGGCCGAAATATGGTTCGGGAGCCCGCCGCAGTCCTCCCCAAGCCGGAGAGTCTCGTCTATGGTCCTCTCCCACAGGCCGTCACCCATTCCGGATATGCCGAAAATGAGGTCCACGCTGACATTGTCCATCCCCGCTTCGCGCAGAATGCGGAAAGCCCTGCGGGCCCCTTCCGAATCGTGCCTGCGGTTCATCCAGCGCAGGATGCCGTCGTCGAAAGACTGCACGCCCATGCTTATGCGGTTCACTCCCAGACGCCTGAGGCCCTTCACATAGGCAGGGCCGAGACCGGTGATGTCGTCGGGATTGGCCTCTACGGTGAACTCGCTCCACGGACTGCCCGGCAGGGCCTCCACGATCCGCTCCAGACACGAAAGAGGAAGGACCGACGGGGTCCCTCCTCCTATGTATAAAGTATTTGTGTCCCGGGTGCGGAGGATTTCCTCCCTCCTCGCGGCGGCCTCGGCGGCCACCATGGACGCATATTTTTCGAACTTATGCCCGCAGTCCCTGCCGGCCGTCACGGAATAGAATCCGCAATAGGTGCAGAAGCTTCTGCAGAAAGGGACATGGACATAGACCATATGCCGGGGCGGCTCCTACCTGAGCATGAGCTCGGCAGAACCGAGCTTGGCCTGCTCCGTATAGACCTCGACCGTGTAGATGCCGCTGGCGAATGAGCCGATGTCGTTGAGATAGATGCTCATCTCCACTTCCTTGCCCTCATAGTCCACCTCTCTGGAAGCGGATGCGATGATGGTCTCGCCGCCGAAGTCAAACGAAGACTTGACGCTGTTGGTGAGGATGATTCCGTCCGGGTCCTTCACTCTGATATAGACCGTGAGCGGGCCCTTGGGGGCGAGGTCGTTCTCGACCAGGCTGAGGGTGGTCATCAGACGCGACACCCTGCTGCTGCGGTCGGTCTTCTTGTCGGAGCTGTTGTAGGCCGCGAGGGTGATTCCGCGGGCCTTGACCACGGAACCGGCCGCAACCTGTCCGCTGAGGGTCTCCACCTTCTCGGAGAGGTCCTTGTTGGCCTTGCGGCTGGCCTCGGCGTCCTTCCTGGCGGCTGCCACGTCGGCCGTGAGCTTATGGTTGAGGGTGTTGAGCGAGTCGATCTGGACTATATAGTTCCTCATTATGCTCCTGAGGGTGCCGAGCTCCTTCTCATACTGCCTCATCTTGGCCCTGTTGGTGGCGTCGGTCTTCTTGATCTTCTCGAGAAGGGCGGCCACTTCGGCCCTGGAGGTGTCCAGCTGGGAATTGATGGAGTCATAGTCCGAGGAGAGGGTGGCATAGTCGCTCTGCAGGGTCTCGAGCTGGGACACGAGGTCCTTCTTCTCGTCGTTGAGTTCCTCCACGAGCTCATAGAACGAGCCGGAGCCCGAACCGCCGGACTCTCTCACCATACGGGAGAGCGTAGCCTGCCTTATCTGCTTGTAAACCAGCACTCCAAGCAGCACCACACACACTGCGGAAAGTATATACACGGCTTTCTTAAGTCCGCCGTTCTGCTTTTTTTCCGATTCTTCGCGCGCTATGCGCTCAAGGGGATCTTCTGCCATAATCAGTCTATTTTATTGATATACGGGACAAAAATAGCAATTTCCGCGGAATTTGCTATATTTGCTAAGCTAAAGACTCTCACGCCTATGCAGTACCTCAGAAGAGCGGTAAAATATTTTTTCTACTTCCTCGTCATACTGGTCATCATCCTGACGGTTCTCGTCTTGCTGGGGATGGCCGAGCCGAATGTCGAGACCATGTTCAAGAACGGATATGATTCCCTCTGGCAGATAGGCATAATGCTGGTCCTGTTCGCGGCCGCCTATCCCTTCTTCGGATTCATGGAAAAAGACACCCTGGTCCCGGGCTCCTATGAGGAGATCCGCGACGGAGTGGTGGAATTCATGGAAGGAAGAGGCTATGTGCTTGAAAAAGAAGAGGGTGAGAACATGAGCTTCCGGCTGAAAAGCAAGGTCAACCGGGCTTTCAGGATGTGTGAGGACAGAGTGACGCTCAGGAGAAGCGTCTCCGGATTCATGATGGAGGGACTCAGAAAGGATGTGGTCCGCCTGTGCATGGGCATGGAGGAAAAATTCCGCAGCCTATGAAAACAGATTACTCCCAGGAACCGCTGAAGACGGTGGCAAAGTTCAACAACGCCGTGAGCGCTGAAATCACTGCCGGCATGCTCAGGGAAAACGGCATCCCGGCTCAGGTCTTCGGACAGACCTCCTCATATCCCTGCATCAACGAGGCTATGAGCAATGTGGAGGTAAAAGTCCACGCGGAAGACTACGACCTCGCTCTCAGACTTGTTTCCGAATCGTCGGCAGACTGACCGTCATCTCACATTTTGCGCAGTCGAAACCGAGCGCAAACCTCCGTCCGTTGTTCTCCAGGAACAGCGGTCCCCTCATCTTCGTGGCCGGATTCCTGAGGCACATTCCCAATTCATTTCTCAGACAGTAGCGGCTGCGCATCAGCTCCGCTCCCCCGGCATGGGTTTTCTCGAAGGCATCGTCCACCGCGGCCGCGCCGCATTTTTCATAGAATTCACGGGTCAGGGCATTGGCGCAGTTGAACTTGTATGACAGGCTGAGCCCTCTGACGAAGGCGTTGCCCCGCGACGCCAGGGCGGTGTTTCTCAGCGGGATGTTTTTGCACGGGAGTGAGTCCAGCTCCTCCGAAAGACGGCGGCGCACGGCGTTCAGCTCCGCAGAGCGCACAAGCGGGAGGACTTCACCCTCGATTCCGGCCACCGTGAACGCATAGTCCCCGGCCCGTTTTCCGAGCTGGCTCTCCACCAGAGCGACCATCCTGTCCCTGTTCTCCGCAGCCACAGACCCGCAGGCTTCGGTGACCGAGACCTTTCGGCCGTCCTCGCTCTCGGCCGATGCGGTGAGCGTGAATCCGGCGTCTCCGCGGGAGAACGCCGCGCTTACGGCCACCGGAATCTCCCTGCGGCAGGGCTCTGCGGCCATTTTCTTCTCGAAGGCGGTGTCCAGATTGCGGTACAGCACCGTGCCGGCGGCGGGCTTCACCGCGGCATCGGACACCACCGAACTGCCCCTGCAGACATCGCCGCGGAATCCCACGGTCTCCCTGCCGGAGGCATAGACAAAACCGTCACCGTTGGCGAGAGTGACTCCGGGACGGAGATTCAGCACGATTTCAGTGCCTTTTCCGCGCTGGACTGCGCTGCGGACGGTGCCTACTTCCTCTCCGTGGCCCTTTGGAAGGTCCATGGAGGCCCAGCTGCCGCGGCGGCCGTCTATATAAAGAGAGGTGTATCCCCTGTTGAAAGTCTTTTCGGGAGCAGGCTCGAATCCGCCGCGGACCCGCCCGAACGACGCGCGGCGATACCGGCCGCCGGACGACTCCACAAGGGCGTCCAGCTCCCGGGAATACATTCTGGTGACATTTTTCACATAGTCGGCGCCTTTGAGCCTGCCCTCTATCTTGAAGGAGCACACTCCGGCGGCGGCCAGGTCGGCCAGACGGCCGGAAAGGTTGAAATCCTTGAGGGAAAGCAGGGCCCTGTCACGGACGAGCCTGCGCCCGGAGGCGTCCACAAGGTCATAGAAGGCTCTGCAGGCCTGGACGCACCCGCCCCTGTTGGCGCTGCGGTGCGCGAGATATTCGGAAAGGTAGCATTCGCCGCTGTAGCACATGCACAGGGCGCCGTGGATGAAGAATTCCAGCTCGGCGTCCACCGCGGCGCGGACGGCGGCTATCTGTTCCAGGGACATCTGACGCTCGAGCACCAGACGGGAGAATCCGCTGTCTTCGTGGAACCGGGCCTTCTCCGGAGTGCGTATGGCGCACTGGGTGGAGGCATGGAGCGGGACCGTGATTCCGAGGCGGCGCGCAAGCGTCACCACCGCGGGGTCCTGCACTATGAAGGCGGAGACTCCGGCCTCCTGCAGGGCGCACAGCAGCCTTCCGGCCTCTTCCAGCTCCCCGTCATAGAGGATGGTGTTCACGGTCGCATAGACCCGGACCCCGAAACGCGAAGCGTAGGCGCAGAGGCGCGCCACATCGGCGACGGTGTTTCCGGCATCGGCCCTGGCCCCGAACGACGGGCCCGCCATATACACGGCATCGGCACCGCAGTCGATGGCCGCGATGCCGATTTCAGCGTTTCTCGCCGGAGACAGAAGCTCGAGCGAAATCATTGTCTTACTTGCTCAGAGCCTCGACCAGAGTCTTGGCCTGTGCGCCGTAGGTGGCGTCGGTGAGAACCTTCTTGTAGTTCTCGAGAGCCTTGGCCTTGTTGCCGAGCTGCTGATAGAGAGCGGCCACGGTGAAGGTGATGGCGCTGGCGTTCTTGGCGGTGGGAGCTGCCTCGAGGTACTGCTCATAGTACTTGACGGCGTCGGCGCTCTTCTGGAGCTTGGTGGCTGCCTGGCCGGCGACGAGATATGCCTGGGCGTTCTTCACATATTCAGCGGCCTCGACTGCCTGGGAGATGGCGTCTTCGCTCTTGCCGGCCTTGAGGCTGGCAGCGGCCTTCTTGAGGAGGGCGCTTCCGATGAGCTTCTTGGCGTTGTCACCCTGGCCGTTGGCAACGGCTGTCTCGAGAACGGACTTGGCGCCATCGAGGTCGTTGAGGCTGGTGTAGCACTGCACGAGGCGGAGAGCGGCGACTCCGTTGGAAGGATCGGCCTCAAGCACGGACTTGAAGCTCTCCACTGCGGAGGTGAAGTTTTTGGCGGAGAGAGCCGAGTTTCCTGCTGCGAGGGCCTTACCCGAGGAAATCACGGGAATGAGCGAAGCCACTTCGGAGACGACGTCTTCATTGCCATATTCCTTTGCGACAGCGGCGGCTTCCTGGATCTTGGAGAGAGCTCCGTCATAGTCCTTGTTGTTGAACATTTCCTTGCCTATGGAAAGGACCAGGCCGGGGATGACGTTCTTGCAGTTGGTCACGAGGTCGGCTGCGTCGTCACCGAGAGCGGAACCGTCGGTGAGAGCCTGCTGGAAACCTGCGAGAGCCTCCGCTTTCTTGCCCATAGAGAGCATTTCGGCTGCGGAATTGTAGAGCTCCGTAGCGCTGGCAAGATCCTGAGCGTTCACAAACCCGGCCGCAAGAAGGGCGGCCGCAATTGAAAGGATAGTCTTTTTCATTGTATTCTTTTTTAGGTTAAATCTGTGGTATCTGAGATGCCTTCGGATTGGCACCGAAGACAAATATAACAAATTTATCTTATTTTTGTCAAGAAGGTGTTTTGATATGAAATCCGTATTAAAAAAATATCAGCTTATGCTGGCATTCGCGGCGGTCCTGGCCGTTTCCGCGGCGTCACCGGCCGCTCCCGCAGGCCCATCCGCCCATATGGCAACGACCGTGCCAGCTGCGGCTCCGGCTGACGACCTCCCGGCCCTGCCGAAGGCCAGAAGCGTGACGACAGGCACCCTTCCCAACGGCGTCAGTTATTATATAGTGACCAATCCGGCCTGCAAAGGCTCCGCCGACGTGGCCCTCGTGCAGAAAGTCGGGACCGGCGACGAGCAGTCCGCGGACAAGGGCTATGTCACCGTGCACACCCGGGGCGGGCTCACCTCCCTGAAGCACTTCACCGCCTGCTCCCCATTTGAATTCCTGAAAAAGAACGCGATATTCCCCTCCGGCTCCGGATATGCGCGCATAACCCCCGACGCGACGGTCTATCGTTTCGAGAACATCCGCCGCGAGCTGCATCCCGAAGCGGTGGACTCCACCCTGCTCTTCGTCTTCGACCTGATCGCTATGGACGGAGGCCGCATGGGGGAGGCCTATTCTCCCGCCAACCAGGCCATAATAGTGGCCGGCGATGTGGATGCGGAGGCGATAAAGGGCAAGATGAACATGCTGTCCATGCTGATAAGCCGCAAGGGCGGGCAGAAAAAAACAGCTGCATATGCCTGGGAAGAGACCGGCGGTCCGGCGGTGAAGGCCGTCCATTCATGGACCGAGAACCGGGTTTCGGCCGAGTACCGCTCGCCCAGGACTCCGGAAGGGCAGATGGCGACTGTGCTGCCGCTGATGACTTCCAGATATGCCGCCTCGCTGGGGATAGTCCTCAAGCGCAGGCTGGCCACAGCGCTGACAGCCAAGGGCGTTCCCTTCTCCGGCATAGACTTCGCCTATGAGAGCGGCGCCGACAAGGCCGGCGACGAGCTGGTGAGAATCAGCGTGGACGGGGCTCCGGGACGGCTCGAAGAAGTGGCCGCGGTGATGTCCGAGGTCCTTTCGGGGCTGGACAGCAACGGCGTCTCGCCGGACGAATACGGCGACATGGACAGCGAGCTGGAGCTCCGCTACACGGCCTCGCTCGGCGACGCGGTGGTGGAGAACACCCGCCATGTGGACAAATGCGTCTCCGCCTTCCTCTACGGGTCGTCGCTGGCATCCGCCCAGGACAAGCTCAACTTCTTCAAGGGCAGGATGATAGACCCCGCGGTGCCCGCAGGGCTGTTCAACGACTTCGTGTCGGCCCTGCTCGACAAGTCCAGGAACCTCACCCTGACCTGCGAGACCATGACCGACTCCGCCACAGGGGACAGGATACGCACGGCCTTCGAGGAGGCATGGGGCAAGGGCAAGGCGGCCGCGCCCGTGCATTTCGCGGCCGACACTGCCTCGCTGCAGAAGGCTTCAGGCAAGATAAAGCTGAAGCTGGAGAACCCCGAACCGCTTTTCGGGGGCAAGGTGTGGACCTTCTCCAACGGCATGAAGGTCGTCTATAAGAAGATTCCCGGCAACGGATATTTCAACTGGTCATGGATAATGAAGACCGGAGCCTCCGGCGCAAGATATCTCGGCGACGGCAGCCAGCCCTATATGGCAGGCCTTCTCCGGACCTTCAAGGTGGCCGGCATGAGCGGTGAGAATTTCAGCAGGATGCTGCTGGCCAACGGGATAGACATGACAGCCAAAGTCTCATCGTCCGAAACCGAGCTTTCGGGAACGGCAAGGGCCGACAGGGCGTCCCTCCTGGTGAAGGCGCTCATCTCCGTCGCGGAGGACAGGGCCACGGACCGCGCGGCCTATGAGGACTACCGCAGAGGCCGTCTGGTGGAGCTTGAGAAGGGCCGCGGAATCAGGGTCAGGCTGGACAGCATAATGGACGGCGGGGCCGGCGGCGCCGGAATCCTCGACGACAAGCTTCAGGACAGGGCGATGAATTTCTATGACGATGTCTTCTCCCGCACCGGCGACGGCGTGCTGATAATAGCGGGCGACATCGACGAGGCCCGTCTCCAGAAGGCGCTGGTCAGAAATCTCGGCGCGCTCAGGATCGAGAAGGCCTATTCGTCCAGAGCCAAGACCCAGGACAACGGCATAACCGGCCGCGAGACCATGTCCGTATGGGGCTGGACCCCGGCCGTGGGCATGAAGATGAAGGCCGGCTTCAGCTTCGACGCGGAAAGCTATATGGCGGCCAGAATCGCGGCGATGTCCGCCAGGAATGCGGCCGCGTCGGGCGTGGCCTCTCTAGGCTGGAGCCTCGACAGCGGCTCCGACATAAGCATGTTCCCGGAAGAGTGTCTGACGCTCTATCTCATATCCGGCAGGGCCGACCCGTCGGGCGTTCCGGCGTCCATGGACGTGGAGACTTCGTCGGAGAAGGTGCTCGAAGCCATGCGCTCGGCCATATGGTCGGTCGCCCGTGACGGCGTCTCAGAAGCCGAGCTTCCCCGCTACAGGAGCGCGCTGGAAGACGATTTCTCCTCCCGGCTTCAGGAGCCGGAATTCATATGCAGGATGCTGGCTCTGAGATATGTCTATGGCAAGGACCTCGTCTCCGACTACAAGAAGAAGATAGCCTCGGTGACGGCCGCGCAGGTGAAGGAAATCCTTTCCGACCTGCCCAAGGGCGGAGTGGCCGAATATGTGGTCAAGGCTCCGTTCAGGGAGTTTACCGAAGTGCCGGTGCGCGACGCTTATACTCTGGACATCAAGCCGGTGAAGCCCGCAGAGAACCTGCTCCGCTATCCCTATG
This sequence comes from uncultured Muribaculaceae bacterium, assembly GCA_964538395.1. GTDB lineage: Bacteria > Bacteroidota > Bacteroidia > Bacteroidales > UBA932 > Cryptobacteroides. The sequence goes on along the minus strand of CAZIFT010000002.1, from coordinate 50,073 downwards.
ACGGCTACAGCGTGCCCGCCGACACCATACGCCTGGATTCGCTGGTCAACCTGCCGGTGCTCCATTTCGAGAACGACACCACCAATTCCTTCGTGGCCATCCCGATGGAGAAGCCTGCGGAGGCGGAAGAGAGCGTGAAGGAGGAGGACGGCGAAGAGCCTGACAACGGCAGGGCGGAGCTGCCTCTGACCGTCGCCGGGGCCATAAGCCCGGAAACCGACCAGACGGAGGAGGCCGTTCTGTAAGCCTATGGAAAACAACGGGTTCGGAACAATAATCCAGATCGGCGACTGCCTCGTCTCGGAGGACGTGGTGACGGAATTCTTCGCCTGCGACTACGAAAAGTGCCGCGGCCGCTGCTGCGTGATCGGCGACAGCGGAGCCCCGATGAAGGAGGAAGAGGCCGAAGAGCTGGAAAAGAACTACGACATCTATTCCCCCCTCATGACCGAAGAAGGCAGGGAGTGCGCCCTCGAAAACGGGTTCTTCCAGATCGACCGCGACGGCGACATGGTCACTCCCGTCATCTCGCGGTCCCACGACGTGGAAGGCCTCGACTTCGTCCCGAACTCCTACGGGACCGTGGGCATCCCGGGGCTGGAAGACTGCGCCTATATCCATTACGAAAAGGACGGCAAAGGCGGGGTCTATTGCATGTGCTCCCCCGAAAAATGTTTCTGCGAGGGCAAATGCTCCTTCCGGAAGCCGGTCTCATGCAGCCTCTATCCCATAAGGGTGACCCGGCTGAGCAACGGCATGGACGCCCTGAACCTCCACAGGTGGAGCATCTGCGCCGACGCCTATGAGAAGGGCCGCCGGGAGGGGATCAGAGTCTATCAGTTCCTGAAAGACCCTCTCACCGAGGTCTATGGCCGGGACTTCTACGAAGCCCTCTGCGCCGCCGCCGACCATCTGCTTTCACATTAAACGGCATCCGATTTCCGCCTGACCCGGCCCCGAGACTGGCGTGATTCCGCCGGCCTGAGACCGGACAGACTGCCTGAACCGGGCCCAACGCAACCGAACACTATTCAGAGGTGACGAGGTCGAAGCGGAGGTCTATGTCGCCGTAATGGCCCGTCTTGCCGGAATATTTTTCCAGATATCGGCCGCTGAGCTGCCCGCGCCACACTATGTCGTCACGGGTGCGGAAAGGCAGGCTGATGTCGAAGCCATAGGTCTTGCTCTTGATTTTCACCTCTGCGGAGCATTTCCACGAAGTCTGGGTGCCGCCGTCGTCCTCGGTTATAAGGAAGCCGCAGGACTCCAGCTGGTCGGACCACTCGGACACCAGCACCGCGTCGAAATTGACAGCCTTGCCTATGTCCCCTCGGCGGACCACTATCATGAAGTCCGTGACGCTGGGCGAATAGAGCTTGAGCTCGGCCTCGGTGCTGGCGGAGAAATCCTCCACGCTGCCGCACTTCACGAAGAACTCGGACGCCCCGGCGAACCAGGTGTCATAGGACCGCTTGGCAGTGAACTCCTTGAGCACCAGAGTCTTGAGCTCGCCGTCTCCGCTCTTGGTCCCGAGGCCCGCGGAGGCCGGAGACGGCTTTATGGTGACGGTGCCCCCGCCGCAGGAGCGGCGCAGCATCTCCAGGGAGGTGTAGGCCGCGTCGTCGTTGCGGTTCACCACCCAGACAGGATTGGTCTCGGCATAGTCCAGGTCCACGGTCACCTCCTCCACAGTCCCGGACGAAGTGAGCCTGTAGCCGACATTGGAGTCGTAGCCCTCACCCGGGTCGTATGTAATTGTGGGCGAAGCCGTTCCGTCCCATTTTTCGGAGAAGGGCCAGTAAATCTGCACATCGGAGGCCGCCAGGGCCGAAAGATATTTCTCCGGGGAAGCGATGCCGCCGGAAGCCTTGGTCCCGGCATGAAGCCCGGAGGCCTTGGTCTCGGAGGAGGACAGATAGTCCGAAATCAGGTCCCGCATGGGTGCGGAATACTCCCTGGCCGCGGCCTTGGACTCGCGGTCACCCACTCCGGAACCCGGCGAGGCGAAAAGGTCCTCCATGGTATATTCCTCGTCATAGCCGTTGAGGCTGGAGGCGGACACCGCGTCATGGACCTCGCCGACCTGCTCCGAGCCTATGGGCAGGGCTGCCAGAATCTCGGCGACGCGCGGGAGATCTATCGTCACTTCGCTCCCCGCCGCCGACTCTTCTTTCTCACAGGACATGGCGCATGGCAGACACAGCGCAAGCGCCCAAAAAAATCTCTTTGCGTTCATATGGATTCTGTTTTTCCGCAAAGAGAAGAAATAAATTCCGGACCCGGAAATTCTAATCGTGTAGTTTCATAAACACGGATAAGCCGCTGACTCTCAGACGCTTTTATGATAGACCACCATGCGGTTTCTGTCATTAATATCCCTGAGGACCTCCACTCCGGAGAAGCCGGCATCGGAGAAAATCCTGGCCGTGGGGGCCGCCAGGTCCTCATTTATCTCGGCCATACCCGTCCCGCCCGCGGCCAGCAGCCGTTTGGAGAGCAGAGCTATCGCCCGGTAAAACACAAGAGGGTCGGAATCCGGCACGAAGAGGGCCAGATGCGGCTCGAAGTCCAGCACGTTCACCCTCATCAGGGCCTTTTCGGAATCCCGCACATAGGGCGGATTGGACAGCACGAGGGCAAAGGTCCCCAGGTCGGGAAAGTTCTCAGTGTCAAGCACATCGGCCTT
>CAZIFT010000002.1:40476-47287 GCA_964538395.1 uncultured Muribaculaceae bacterium | reverse complement strand
GCGCCCCGGGCACATCCAGGGCCATGGTCCAGGCCACGCAGCCCGAACCCGTGCACAGGTCCAGAATCCGGATTCCGGACTCCGGAGCCCCGGCCGCAGCCCGCCCGAAAGGACCGCCCTCCCGAGCTATACGCCCCGCCTCCCGGCGTGCGCCGGCGCAGAGCTGCTCGGTCTCGCCCCGGGGAATCAGCACCGACGGGTTCACATTGAACATGCGCCCGCAGAACTCGGCCCTGCCGGTCACATACTGGACAGGCTCCCCCGCGCGCAGACGCTCCACGGCCCTGCGCAGCGCATCTTCCTTTTCCGCGGGCACCAGAGTGCCGGGCTCGATTATGTGAGTGTAGCTTTTGGTGCCGAGAAGGTCGCCGCACAGCAGGAGCACAACGCTTCTCGCTTCCCCCTCCGGATAAAGAGGAAGAAGCGAGCAGACGGCCTCCGCGATGAAATCCTTCAGCAGGAGCCCTTCCGAAGAAGCTCCCTGCGGCATCAGGAGTTCTCTATGATGGAGGTAAGGAAGGAAGTGATGTCGATTCCGGCGGTCCTCAGCATCTTGGGGACGAGAGAGGCGCTGGTCATTCCGGGGATGTTGTTCACCTCCAGGAAATAGAGCCCGTCTTCGGCGGCGATGTAGTCCACTCTGACAAGACCCTTGCACCCGAGACGGGTGTAGATGGCGCGGGTGGTGGCGGCCACGGTGTCCGCAAGCACGGAGGAAATCTCGGCGGGGCAGACCTCGCTGCTGTGTCCGTTGTACTTGGCGTCGTAGTCGAAGTATTCGTTCTCGGTTATGATCTCGATCACGGGAAGAGTCTTGACCTCGCTGCCGTCAAAATAGGCGGCGCAGGTGAGCTCGCGGCCCTTGATGGCCTTCTCGACTATCACCGTGGAGCCCTCGGAGAAGGCATAGTTCACGGCCACGGGAAGCTGCGAAGCCTCGGTGACCTTGGTGATGCCGAAGCTGGAGCCGCCGTCGGTGGGCTTCACGAACAGGGGAAGGCCGAGCCTTTCCACGGTCTTGCGCGAGAACTCCTCCACATCGTCACCCTTGCGGATGAAGGCGTCGGGAGCCAGCTTCACGAAGTCGGCGCCGCGCATATAGCTCTTGCAGGAATATTTGTCGAAAACGACGGCCGACACGAAGGAGCTGCAGCTGCTGCACGGGATGCCGAGCATCTCGAAATAGCCCTGGAGCTGGCCGCTCTCGCCCGGACGTCCGTGCTGCATGACATAGACGAAATCGAGCTTTATCTTCTCGCCATAGACATTGACCGAGAAGTCGTTCCTGTCCACGAGAGGCCTGGCGCCCTCGGGGAAGGTCACCCTCATGGAATCCTTCTTGCGGAAGGCCACGAGCTGCCATTTGCCGAAACGGGCAAATATCTCATAGACATTGTAGAGCGCTCCGTCGATGCGGGACGCGGTGAACTCGCCGCTGCGGCAGGAGACTTCCCATTCGGAAGAGTCGCTTCCGTAGAATACCGCGACATTCTTATACTTTCCCATATATTTTGTCGTTAATCAAAATAATACTCAGCATTGTCCTCCTCAACCGAGACGGCGTCCTCGTCGCCTCCGGTGCAGTTGAGGTTAAGCGTGATTCCGGCGGGGGCGTTGAACACATCGTTCTCGGATATGCCCAGAGTCCCGTCGGCAAGCACCTTCTTCATCCATATGCCCCAGATGGGCAGAGCCATGTTGGAGCCGCCTCCATAGGCGATGGACTGGAAATGGATCTGGCGGTCCTCGCCTCCCGTCCATATGCCCGCGGTGATGGTGGGCGTGTAGCCGATGAACCAGCCGTCGGAGTTGTCGTTGGTGGTTCCGGTCTTGCCGGCTATCTGCCCGCGCAGGTTATAGACCGAGCGTATGCGGTTGCCGGTGCCCTGGTTGATGACGCCCTGCATGAGGTTCGCCATCAGATAGGCCGTCTCCTCGCTTATGGCCTCGCGCTTATGGTTGTTGAACTCGCCCAGCACATTGCCCTGGCGGTCCTCGATGCGTGTCACGAAGATGGGGCTGACATAGACGCCCTTCGAGGGGAAGGTGTTGTAGGCGGCCACCATGTCATAGAGATAGAGGTCGGCGGGGCCCACGCAGAGCGACGGCACTTCGTCTATATGCCCGGATATGCCCATCTTGCGCATCATCTCGGCCATTGCGTGGGGGCCGAACTGCTTCATCAGATAGGCCGATATGTTGTTGGACGAATGGGTCAGGCCCCACTTGAGGGTGACCTTCTTTCCTATCCATATGTCCTTGTCGGTGCTTCGCGGCGTCCAGGTGTCGTCGCCCACTATGAAGGTCTGCGGCACGCACACGGTCTCGTCGCAGGGGGACATGCCCTCCTGCATGGCCAGCGTGTAGAGGAACGGCTTTATGGTGGAGCCCACCTGACGGCGGCCCTGGGTCACGTTGTCATATTTGAAGTAGCGGTAGTTGGGGCCGCCGACATAGGCCTTGACATGGCCGGTCTCCGGCTCCATGGCCACGAACGACGACCTGAGGAAGGACTTGTAGTAGCGTATGGAGTCGTCCGGGGTCATGGTGGTGTCCACATAGCCCTTGCCGTCCCAGGTGAACACCCTCATGCGCACGGGCTCGCTGAACGACTTCATTATCTGCGCCTCGCTCAGGCCCTCCTTCTTTCCGGACCTCCAGCGGTCGCTCCAGCGGCGCGCCTGGTTCATGAGCATGTCCACGGTGGACTGGTCCACATCGTTGGAGAAAGGACGGTTCTTCTTGTATTTCAGGTCGCTGAAGAAGGTCTTCTGCAGCTTGGTCAGATGCTCGGTCATGGCCTCCTCGGCATATTTCTGCATCTTATAGTTGATGGTCGTGTAGATGCGCAGGCCGTCCTTGTCCAGATTGTACTCGCTGCCGTCCGGCTTGGTGTTCTTCTTGAGCCAGCCGCAGAGGTCGTCGGTCTCCCAGAGGAGCGAGTCGCGGGAATAGTCCTCCGCGAACTCATAGGAGGATTTCTTGGGCTTGGTGCGGTTCATATAGCGGCGGAGCATGTCCCTGAAATAGGGGGCGAGTCCGGCGTTGTGGTCCTGGACCTGATAGTCCACCGTTATGGGAATCGCGGCCACCGAATCCTGCACGGCGCGGCTTATATATCCGGCCTTATGCATCTGGCGGATCACGAAGTTCCTGCGGGTCAGGGACTTGTCGGGATTGAGCACGGGATTGTAGCGCGTGGGCTTGTTGATCATTCCTATCAGGGTGGCGGCCTCTTCCAGGGTGAGGTCGGCCGGCTCCTTGGCGAAGAAGGTGTGCGAGGCGGCCTTGATGCCGTAGGCGCTGCTGCCGAAGAAGACGGAATTGAGATACATGTCCACGATCTCCTCCTTGGTGTAGTTCCTCTCCAGCTTGACGGCGGTTATCCACTCCTTGAGCTTGATCCACACCATCTTGAGCGAAGACATCCCGGGGATGCGGCTGCTCACGTCGTTTCTCGGATAGAGGGTCTTGGCGAGCTGCTGGGTGATGGTGGAGCCTCCGCCCTGGCTGGAGTCGCGCATGAGGAGAGTCTTGAAGGCGACCCTGCCCAGCGAGACGATGTCCACGCCGGAGTGCTTGTAGAAACGGCGGTCCTCGGTGGCCACGGCGGCCTGCACCACATAGGGCGACAGCTCGTCATAGGCCGCATAGGCGCGGTTTTCTATATGGTATGTGGTGAGAATTTCACCGTCTTCGGCCAGGACTTGGGTGGCCAGCTTGGTGTCGGGATTCTCGAGCTCCTCGAACGAAGGGATGTCGGCGAAAGCCCAGACAAGCAGGAGGAGGAGAAAGATCAGCGCGAACGGGCACAGGGCAATGCCCCAGAACCATTTCGATATCTTTTTTCTTGAGCCGTCGGTCATGTCAGCAAAAAAATATGAAAATAAATTTTCATCGGTTTTCCGAAACAACAAAAATAGCTATAAAATTTGGATTTTTACTTTGAAAGTCCGTTACTTTGCCCTTCCAAATCTCAAAAGGCAGACTTGATATGGCTGATAATCTAGTGATAGTGGAGTCTCCGGCCAAGGCCGGGAGGATTCAGAAGTTTCTTGGGGAGGGATACATTGTCAAGCCCAGTTTCGGTCACATCCGCGATCTTCAGGACAAAAAGCTGAGCGTGGATGTGGAGCACGGATTCAAGCCGGAATATGTGATTCCGGACGACAAGAAGAAGGTGGTCAAAGAGCTCAAGACGCTGGCCGGGAAGGCCTCGACGGTGTGGCTCGCATCCGATGAAGACCGGGAGGGAGAGGCCATTTCCTGGCATCTCTATGAAACTCTCGGACTCAAGAAGGAGAACACCCGCAGAATCGTGTTCCACGAAATCACGGAGCCTGCCATTCTGAACGCCATCAAGAATCCCAGGGACATAGACATGAGCATGGTGGACGCCCAGCAGGCCCGCAGGGTCCTGGACCGTCTGGTGGGCTTCGAGCTGTCCCCGATTCTCTGGAAGAAGGTCAAGAGAGGCCTTTCGGCCGGAAGGGTGCAGAGCGTCGCCCTGAGGCTGGTGGTGGACAGGGAGAAGGAAATCATAGCCTTCCGCCAGGAGCCCTATTACAGGGTCACGGCCGTGTTCCATCCCGCAGGCACCCCCGCCGGGACCAAGGTGTCGGCCACCCTGGACAAGAAATTTTCCACATATGAAGAAGCCCGCGCCTTTCTGGAGGACAGCATAGGCGCATCCTATAAAATCGCCTCCCTGGAGAAGAAGGAGGGCCTGCGTTCGCCCGCTCCGCCCTTCACCACCTCCACTCTGCAGCAGGAAGCCTCGCGCAAGCTCAGGCTGCCCGTGAGCCAGACCATGAGGATAGCCCAGACCCTCTATGAAAAGGGTCTCATCACCTATATGCGAACCGACTCGGTGAACCTCTCGTCGCTGGCAGTGAACGCCGCCAAGAAGTTCATCACCGAAAACTTCGGCGGGGAATATTCCCACCCGAGACAGTTCCGCACCAAGTCCAAAGGCGCCCAGGAGGCCCATGAGGCCATACGCCCCACCTATATCGGCAACACCTCCATCGAGGGCACGCCGCAGGAGAAGAGCCTCTACAACCTCATCTGGAAGAGGACGGTGGCCTCGCAGATGGCCGACGCCAGGGTGATGAAGACCGACGTGAAGGTCGAGTCCGACAAGAGAAGCGAACGCTACTCCACCCAGGCCATGGAAATCCTCTTCAACGGATTCCTGAAGCTCTATATCGAAAGCACCGAGGACGAAGCCGAGGACGAGGAGGTAATCCTTCCGGAGCTCCACACCGGCGACGTGATGGAGGAGAAGGGAATCTCCGCCGAGTGCAAGTTCACCGCCCCGCCGTCCAGATATTCGGAGGCGTCGCTGGTGAAGAAGCTGGAGGAGCTGGGAATCGGCCGTCCTTCCACCTATGCGCCCACGATCACGACCCTCACCACCCAGAGGGGCTATCTGGTCCGCGGCAACAAGGAGGGCAAGACGGTGCAGGTGAGGAACTTGGCGCTCAAGGGTTCGGAGATCCGCGAGAGCATGAAGAACGAGACCGTGGGCGCCGACAAGGGCAAGCTCATCCCGCAGGAAATCGGAATGATAGTCACCGACTATCTGGTGAGCAACTTCCCTGAGGTGCTGGACTATAACTTCACCGCCGACGTCGAGAACGAGTTCGACGAAATCGCGGAGGGCAAGGAAGTGTGGAGCGATGTGATATCCCGTTTCTATGCGCCTTTCCACAAGGGAGTCGAGGAAGTCACCAAAGAAGGGGCCTATGCCCATGCCGAAAAGGAGCTCGGAACCGCTCCCGACGGCCAGAAGATAGTCGCCCGCTACGGACAGTGGGGGCCCTATGTGCAGAAGGGCGAGGGCGACGACAGGAAATATGCCAGCCTCGGACAGGGCCAGCTCATCGAGAACATCACCCTGGAGGAGGCCCTCAAGCTCTTCGAGCTGCCGAGAACGGTGGGAGAAGTGGACGGAATCCCCGTGGTGGCCACCAAGGGAAGGTTCGGCCCCTATCTGAAATATGGCGACCGCAACGTGTCCATGCCCAGGGGCGCGGACCCGCTCAAGATCACTCTCGACGAGTGCAGGGAGCTGATAGCCAAGGACAGCGCCAAGAACAAGGGACCGCTGGCCCAGTGGGGCGACATCCAGGTGCTGGACGGAAGATTCGGCCCCTACATCAAATACAACGGGTCCAACTACAAGATCCCGAAGGGCACCGACGCGGCCTCTCTGACCGAGGAAGACTGCAAAAACATCATCGCGAACGAAGAACCGAGCAAAAAAAAGAGCTATCGTAAAAAATAATTCGTAACTTACGAAGGTTAAAAAGTAACGGATTATTATGGACAGCTATCACATCGACGCCACGGACCAGAAAATCCTCTCTCTTCTTGTCAAGAATGCGAGGATGCCGTTTCTGGAGATCGCCCGTGCGTGCGGCGTCTCGGGAGCCGCAATTCACCAGAGAGTTAAACGTTTGGAAGCCAACGGAGTGATTACCGGCTCCAGGCTTATGGTCAAGCCCCAGGCCCTGGGCCTCAATGTCTGCGCCTACATAAGCGTGGTGCTGTCGGAGGCCAGCAAATATGCCGAGGTGGTGAGCGCGCTGAAGAAGGTTCCGGAGATTGTGGAGTGTCACTTTATAACCGGAGAGTACACTCTGATGCTGAAGCTTTACTGCCAGGACAACGACCATCTCATCGAGGTATTGCTCAACACGATACAGAAGATTCCCTACATCAAGGCCACCAACACCATGATGGCGCTGGACGAGGCCATAGACCGTCAGATATGGGTGCAGGACTTCAAAAGTACAAGCTACACCAA
>CAZIFT010000002.1:4078-40376 GCA_964538395.1 uncultured Muribaculaceae bacterium | reverse complement strand
AGGATCAAATCCTCGGGCGTCGTTATTTTCAGGTTGAATTTCTCTCCCAGACACCATTCGAGCGGGATTCCGAAGCGTTCCGCCACCGAGGCGTCATCGGTGAAAGACGTGTCATAGGGCTGGGCATAGGCCGCCTTTATGTCCTCCGAGCGGAAGATCTGCGGAGTCTGAGCAGCGAAGACCTCGCTCCTGTCGATTTCCCTGCCCTCTATGCGGACCAGCCTGCGGCCGTCGTCCCCGTCGGGGACCGAGCGCAGCGCCTTGAGCGTGTCCGTCACCGGCAGGACCGGAATCAGAGCCCTGCACGAGTCCATGCGCGCGACCATAGACCTGATGAGAGAGGCCGAGACCAGCGGGCGCACTCCGTCGTGGATGGCGACCACCGCCCCGTCGGGAACCTTCTCCAGCGCGGCACGCACCGAATGAAAACGGGTGACGCCGCCGTGGACCAGAGTCTGGGGATGGGAAAAGTTGCGGGAGAGGCAGTATTCCTTCCAGTAGGGAATGTGGGCTTCGGGGAGCACTGTCACCACCTTTATCCCCGGGCAGGCCGAGGTGAATTTCTCGATGGTCCGCTGGAGAATGGCCTTCTCGCGGATTTCCATGAACTGTTTGGGAACTGTCGAGTGCATTCTGGTCCCGCTTCCGCCGGCCACCGCCACAAGATAAATTTTTCCTCCCGTCATATCAGAAGTGTTTTGCCCTGCAAAGTTCGGTTTTTTTTCGTACTTTTGGAACCGTAAGACAACAAGACAACGAAGCAGAATTCAACATGGCATTCTCGTTTTTAACTCAGGAACTTGCGGTGGACCTCGGTACGGCCAACACCGTGATTTTCCAGAACGACGAAATAGTTCTCGACGAGCCCAGCATAGTGGCTCTTGACAATAACACAGGCAAACTCATAGCTCTGGGACAGAAAGCGAAGCTGATGCAGGAGAAAACCAACCCCGGCATCAGGACCATACGTCCGCTCAAGGGCGGAGTCATCGCAGACTTCAACGCCGCCGAGCAGATGATAAAGGGTTTCATCAAGCAGGTGAACAGCAAGCGCCGCTCCCTCTTCACCCCTAACCTGAAGATGGTCATAGGCATTCCCTCGGGCAGCACCGAAGTGGAGATCAGGGCCGTGCGCGACTCTTCCGAGCATGCGGGCGGCAGAGAGGTCTATCTCATCTATGAACCCATGGCCGCAGCCCTGGGAATCGGTCTTGACGTGGAGGCGCCCAAGGGCAACATGGTCGTCGATATCGGAGGCGGCACCGCCGAGATTGCAGTCATCTCCCTGGGCGGAATCGTGGTGCAGGAAAGCATCAAGACCGCCGGCGACGAGTTCACCAGCGACATCCAGTACTATCTCCGCCAGCAGCACAATGTGCGCATAGGCGAGATCACCGCCGAGAAGATCAAGATCGCCGTGGGCGCGGTGATTCCCAACCTGGTCGAAGAGCCCGAACCCTTCGTGGTGAAAGGCCCGAACCTCATGACGGCGCATCCTGTGGAGGCCAAGGTCTCATATCAGGAAATCGCCCACTGTCTGGACAAATCGGTCTCCAAGATCGAGTCCTCGATTCTGCATGTGCTCGAGCAGACTCCGCCCGAGCTGTACTCCGACATAGTCGAGAACGGAATTTTCCTCTCCGGAGGCGGCGCCCTGCTCAGAGGCCTGGCGCAGAGATTCTCGGAGAAGGTGAACATACAGTTCCATGTGGCCGAAGACCCTCTCCGCGCCGTGGCGAGAGGCACATGCCTGGCCCTCAAGAATTCCGGAAACTACTCGTTCCTGATGAGATAACCAATCCCGCTCCGGACGGACATGGCTGGAAAAAGGAATGTGACAGGCACCCTTATAAGCACGGCAATCTTCATACTCATGGAGATTGCCGCGCTGAATATGCTTGACCGCAACGGCGCCGAACAGCATTTCTTCATGGCCAAATGGCGCAACGCCGCCGCAGGCTGGCTCTGGAAGACGGAGACCGCCGTTTCCGGCTATTTCTCGCTGAGAAAGACCAACGAGGCGCTGAGCCTCGAGAACCAGAAGCTGTTCGAGGAGCTGAGACGCTACAGGACCGCCGAGAGCATGGCTTCGGTGGACTCCATGGCGGCCACGGCCGACGGGGAAGGCTTCCGCTACACGCCGGCCACCATCGTGAAGATCAGCCGCGGCACCCAGCACAACTACATCATCCTGGGCCAGGGCTCAGACGACGGCATAAGGCCCGAATCCGGCATCATCACCGCGCAGGGCGTGGTGGGAATCGTGGACACGGTGAGCAGGCATTATTCCTATGCGGTCTCCCTCATGAACGCGGACCTGAACATAAGCGCCCGCCTGGGCAGGGAAGGCGCCGTGGGCCCTCTCAGCTGGGACGGTCTCACCTCCACCGGCGCGGTCCTCAGGGAAATCCCCCTGCAGAGCAAGTTCGAGCCCGGAGACACGGTCTATACCAGCGGCTTCTCCTCCATCTTCCCTTCCGGAATCCCTCTCGGGACCGTAGGGGACGCGAAAGTGGTGAACGGGGCCACCTATGACATCAAGGTGAGCCTGCTGCAGGGAATCAACGACCTCAAATATGTGATCGTGGCCGAGAACACCGGACGCGGCGAGATCCGCGAGCTGGAAAAGGCCAAGAACGAAACGGGGGCAAAAAAGAAGAAGTAGCGGCATGAAACGGAATTTCTTTCTATACTGGTCTCTTCTTGTGGCGGCGCAGATTCTGCTCGGCACATGGGCGGACTTCACCCCGCTGCTGACCCTCTCCATACTGCCGCTCCTCATCTTCTGCCTTCCCACGAAATATGGCACCACAGCGGCGCTGTTCATAGCCTTCGCCACCGGTTTCGTCACCGACCTCTTCTCCGAGGGGCCCATGGGACTGAACATACTGGCGCTGGTCCCCGTGGCGGCCGTGAGAGTCAGCGTGATCCGCGCAGTGTTCGGCGAGGACCTCATCATAAGGCAGGAAAACTTCTCCATACGCAAAAACGGCGCGGCCAAGGTGATTTTCGCCATCTCCCTGGTCCAGAGCCTGTTCCTCGCCGTCTATGTGTTCGCGGACGGGGGCGCGGCCAGGCCGTTCCTCTTCAGCCTCGCGCGGTTCATCATTTCCCTGGCGGCGGGAGTCCTGCTGTCCTATCTGCTGACAGACACTCTCACATCCGAAGAAAGGAGGTAGCCCATGGAGATGAACCGGTCTAACAAGCTCCTCATCGGGTTGTGGGCGGTGGCCGCGATAATCCTGCTGAAGCTGTTCTGGATTCAGATAGTGGACACCGGCTACAAGGAGGACGCCACGCGCAACTCCATGGTCTATGAGATGATATACCCCACCCGCGGCACCATCTATGACCGCAACGGCAAGATCATAGTCAGCAACAAGGTGGCCTATGACATCCAGGTCACCCCGAAGGAGGTCCATCCCTTCGACACGGCCACCCTCGCCGAGGTGCTGGACGTGACCGAGGAGTTCATCCGCGGCAAGATGGCCGAATATGGCAAGAACTCCCGGCGCATAGGCTACCAGTCCATGACCATGCTCAAGCAGATCCCGTCCGAGACATACATGAAATTCGCCGAGGTGCAGTATAAGTTCCCGGGATTCAAGGGCGTGGCCAGAAGCATCAGGGACTATCCGTTCAATGCCGGAGGCAATCTGCTGGGCTATGTCTCGGAGGTGGACGCCAGTTTCCTGAAGAAGCACGAGGACTATCAGTCCGGCGACTATGCCGGCAAGACCGGAATCGAGGCCGCCATGGAGCCGGTGCTCAAGGGAGAAAAGGGCTATCATGTCTATCTGCGCAACTCGCGCAACCAGATAGAGTCGCGCTATGCCGACGGCGAGTTCGACAAGGAGGCCGTGCCGGGCAAGAACGTGTGCACGACCATAGACGCCGAGCTGCAGCAATATGGCCAGGAGCTGATGCGCAACAAGGTCGGGAGCCTCGTGGCCATAGAGCCGTCCACCGGAGAGATTCTGTCGCTGGTGTCCAGTCCCGGAGTGGATGTGGAGATGCTGGCCGACATAAGCAAACACTATAAGGAAATAATCGGCGATCCCTATAAACCCATGTTCAACCGCGCCGTGCAGGCTTCCTATCCTCCCGGCTCGGTGTTCAAGCTGGTGAACGGCCTCATAGGCCTGCAGGAAGGGGTTCTGACTCCGGAAAACGCCTATCCCTGCAACCACGGCTATCCCTATGGCGGACGCAAGCTGGGATGTCACGGGCACCGCTCGCCGTTGGTGCTGGAGGACGCGGTGATGATGTCCTGCAACGGCTATTTCTGCTATGTGCTGAAAAACATCCTGGAAAACCGGAAATATGACGACATCGAGGAGGCCTTCGACAAGTGGCGGGAATATGTGCTGAGCTTCGGCTTCGGCCACAAGCTGGGCAGCGACTTCCCCGCGGAGCTGGGCGGCAACATCCCCACATCTTCCTATTATGACCGGGTCTATGGCCGAGGAGGCTGGAAATTCACCACGATCATATCCCTGTCCATAGGCCAGGGCGAAATCGGAGTCACTCCGCTGCAGATTGCCAACCTGAGCGCCACGGTGGCCAACAGGGGCTATTATTATATTCCCCACATCATCAAGGACTCGGAGGAGGTGACCATAGACGACCGCTTCCGCGAGAGGCACTACACGATGGTGGACACGACGCAGTTCAAGAAGGTGATCGGCGGCATGTGGAAGGCCGTGAACGCCGGACCGGGCTCGGGAGGAACAGCCAGCGTGGCCGCGGTGCCGGGTCTGGACATATGCGGCAAGACCGGAACAGCCCAGAACCCCCGAGGCGCCGACAACTCGGTGTTCATCTGCTTCGCGCCCAAGGACAATCCGAAGATCGCCGTGGCGGCCTATGTGGAAAATGCCGGATTCGGGGCCACATGGGCGGCGCCCATAGCCTCGCTGATGATCGAGCGCTATCTGAACGGTGAGATAAGCCAGCAGCGCAAGCCGCTGGAACAGAGAGTAATGGAGGGAGACCTCATGTCAAGGGTCAAAAAGGATTAGCCGATGTACAAGAACCCCACAGGAAGGAGCATAAGCCAGTCGTTCGACTGGAAGCTGGTGCTGATGTACCTGCTGCTGATTTTCATCGGCTGGATCAATGTCTATGCGTCCATCCATGCCGACGGCTCCGAAGGCATTCTGGACTGGGGGACGCGCAGCGGCAAGCAGTTCGTGTGGATAATGACTTCGCTGGGGCTTGCGGCCCTGATTCTGTTCGTGATTCCGCCGCGAATCTGGGAGTCGGCGTCGGTGCCGCTGTATCTGGTGGCCCTGGGGCTGCTTGTGGCCGTGATTTTCCTGGGAGTGGACGTGAAGGGCTCCAAGTCCTGGTTTGAATTCGGGCCGGTGAGGTTCCAGCCGGCGGAAATCTCCAAGATCACCACCTCGCTGGTGCTGGCGGCCTATATGAGCCGGAGCAGCTTCAAGATGAGCCGGGCGGGCGATTTCCTGCTTATGGCCACGATAATCCTCATCCCGATGGCCGTGATTCTGGGCGAGAGCGAGACCGGCTCGGCGCTGGTCTATATAGGCTTCGTGTTCATGCTCTACCGCGAGGGGCTTTCCGGGTGGCTGCTGGTGGCCATAGGCATGGCCATACTGCTGTTCATTCTGACTCTGAAAAACTCTTCCTATACGGCCATGACCGTGCTGCTGGCCGTCCTGCTGGTGTGCAATTCCGCGAGGGCGAAAAGGGTGTTTCCGGCCATGACGGTCTCCGCCCTGACCGTGCTGGCGCTGGCTTTCCTGCCGTCGCTGATGATGGCCGTCACCGAGCATTTCACTCCGGGCGCTTCGGTGCTGGACAGCGTGGACGCCTCTGTGGCCGGTTCCATCAGGGCCGCCGGAAGGATGACATGGATGATTGCCGTGAAGCCGGTCTATATCCTGTCCGCCCTGGCCGCATGCGCCATTCCGTGGGTGCTGGTAAAGAGCTATCATGCCAAGAACGGGTTCGCGGCGTTTTCGGTGGCCGCTTTCCTGCTGGGCGCGGCGCTGTCGTTTTCCACCGACTTCCTTTTCAATGACGTGCTTCAGGACCATCAGCGCAAGAGAATCGAGGTGCTGCTGGGGATGAAGGAGGACCTGTCGGGAGTGGGCTACAATGTGCATCAGTCCATGATCGCGATAGGTTCGGGCGGACTGTTCGGAAAGGGTTTCCTGAACGGGACGCAGACCACCTTCGGCTTCGTGCCGGAGCAGAGCACGGACTTCATTTTCTGCACCGTGGGCGAGGAATGGGGCTTTGCGGGCTGTCTGGTGGTGATTCTGCTCTATGTGGGGATGATCTGGAGGCTGGTCAGGGACGCGGAGTCGTGCAGGGGGCGATTCAGCCGGATCTATGGCTATTGCGTGGCCGGATGCATATTCATGCATCTGTTCATAAACGTGGGCATGACCATAGGCCTTATGCCTGTGATCGGAATTCCGCTGCCGTTCATGAGTTACGGGGGCTCTTCGCTGTGGGCGTTCACGATTCTGCTCTTCATCTTCATCGCCCTGTATCACGAGGAGAAGAAGTATTTCTAGCCCGGCGTCAGGCTAATAGGCCTGTTTGTCGCCTTTGAGGAAGACCTGGACGAACGTCTTGAAGATGATGACTATGTCCAGCCAGAACGACCAGTTCTCGATATACCAGACATCCGCCTTCACCCTGGCCTCCATCTCGCCGAGAGTCTTGGTCTCTCCGCGGCAGCCGGACACCTGAGCCCAGCCGGTGATGCCCGGCTTCACGAAATGCCTCATCATATACTTGTCAATCAGCGCCGAATACTCCTCGGTGTGCGCAAGCATATGCGGACGGGGACCGACTATGGACATGTCGCCCTTGAACACATTGATGAACTGCGGGAACTCGTCCAGCGAGGTCTTGCGGATGAAGTCGCCGAATTTGGTCTTGCGGGGGTCGTGCTCTGTGGCCTGCAGGGTGTCCGCCTGGGCGTTGACCCTCATGCTGCGGAACTTGAGGCACTCGAAATCCTCTCCCCCGAGGCCGGTCCTCTTCTGCCTGAAGAAAATGGGTCCCGGAGACGAAAGCTTCGTGCCTATGGCCACGAAAACAAAGATGAACGGGAACAGCGTGCACAGGAAAAGACCGGAAGCCACGATGTCAAAAGTCCTCTTGGCCACTCGGTTGACAGGGTCGGACAGGGGGGCGTTGATAAATGACATGGTGTAAACGCCGCCGATGTTCTGCAGCTGCAGACCGCGGCTGAGACTGCGCATCATGTCGGGCACTCCGGAGAACAGCACCACATGGGACCGGCACCACTTCATGACGTCGATGGCGACGGACGCCGCGGCCGGAAGCGCGCAGAAGACCTGGGACGGCTTGTGGGCGTCGAGATATCCGATGCAGCTGTTCAGAGTTCCGAGATAGGGGATGTGTCCGGAAAGTTCGGAATCTTCTTCGTCGCTGAAATATCCGGCCACCCTTGTGCCCATGGATATGTTGGAGTCCAGATAGGCGGAAAGGTCCTTTATGCCGTCCGTAACGCCCACCATGACCACTTCAAAGGCCTTGGAACGGGAGCGCTTCGAGACCACCAGACGCCTGGCGAGCAGATGGATGACGGCTATCACGAGGAAGACCGTGACATAGAAAATGAGCAGCCAGCGCGACGAATCCAGATTGAAGCGGATCAGGACAAGCACGAGCACGGAATAGGCCACGAACCTCAAGTTGATCTTGAACACGTTGGCCAGGACCGACTCCGGTCCCACGCCGCGCATGAGGAAGACCATGTTGCCGGCGATGATCGCGAAGAACAGGGTTGCTGCGAGTATGAGACACAGAAGCACCGGGTCAGAAGTCCAGGTGCCCTTTCCCACCTCTTCCCTAAGGAAGAAGAAGAGCCAGAAAACCGCTTCCATCGCGATGATGTCCACGGCGAGAATTTTCCAGTTTATCAGCCTGGAATATCTGTTAGTCGTCACGCCCCCCCCCCATTTTCTAAAACCATTTTTATATCCGTATTCAGACATGGTCGGCATTTGTTTGTGGTCGTATTTTCCCGCATCCGCAAGCCCCCGTCAGGGTGCAAAAAACGGCCGCCCGCAATGGGCGGCACCGCGGAGCCGGCATCCGGATACGAATTTATAAAACTTTTTCATAAATCCAATCCTCCGCCGCCGCCAAAATGCCTTTTTATGCCTGATTTTATACAAAACAGCCCGGCTGTCCGCTCTGTCATCCGGCTGCCTGCTAAAAATCGCAAGCTCAGTCGCCGTAGAGGTAGCGGTGCTGGCCGGGGGTGAGGCTGTCGATGTCGATGCCCCAGTCCTTGAGCTTCAGGCGGGCCACTGCGGTGTCCACCTCGGAGGGCACATTGTGCAGCATGCGGCCAGGGACCCTTTCCAGAACCTTCCGGTTGTCCACGAGATATTTGGCGCTGAGGGCCTGAATCGCAAACGACATGTCCATGATCTCGGCCGGATGCCCGTCGCCGGCGGCCAGGTTCACGAGCCTGCCCTCGCCCAGAAGATAGAGCGTGCGGCCGTTTTCAAGCACATAGGCCATTATATTGTTCCTGGCGGGATGGGACGAGACGGCCATCTTCTTCAGGCCGGCCACATCCACCTCCACATCGAAATGTCCGGCGTTGCAGAGCATGGCGCCCTCCTTCATCAGGAGGAAATGCGCGGGAGTGACCACATCGCGGCAGCCGGTCACGGTCACGAAGATGTCCCCGAGCGGAGCGGCCTGCTCCATGGTCATGACCCCGAAGCCGTCCATCACCGCCTCCATAGCCTTTACAGGGTCCACTTCGGTGACTATCACCTTGGCTCCCAGGCCTTTGGCGCGCATAGACACGCCCTTGCCGCACCAGCCGTATCCGGCCACCACGACCGTCTTGCCGGCCACTATCAGATTGGTGGTCCTGTTGATGCCGTCCCACACCGACTGCCCGGTGCCGTAGCGGTTGTCGAAGAAATGCTTGCAGGCGGCGTCGTTGACCAGCATCATGGGGAACTGCAGGGAACCCTGCCTGTCCATGGCCCTGAGACGGAGAATGCCGGTGGTCGTCTCCTCGCATCCGCCTATGACAGAGGGAATTAACTCCGGATAATGGTTGTGGATTATGTCCACCAGGTCGCCGCCGTCGTCGATTATTATGTTCGGGCCGGCCTCGATCACCTTCCTTATGCCGCTGGTATATTCCTCATCGGTGGCGCCGTGGAGGGCGAACACGTTCAGACCCTCGTGGACCAGCGCCGCGGCCACGTCGTCCTGGGTGCTGAGCGGGTTGCTGCCGGTGACGAACATCTCGGCTCCGCCTTCGGCGAGGACCTCGCACAGATGGGCGGTCTTGGCCTCAAGATGGACCGAAAGCGCTATTCTGAGGCCTTTGAAAGGCTTGTCGCGGCGAAATTCTTCCTCCAGTATGGCGAGCAGCGGCATATGCCTTCGCACCCATTCGATTTTGAGCTCACCGCTCTCCCACAGGTTTATGTCTCTGATTTCCGATGTCATGATATGCTGATTATTAGGGGCGGAAGGCCCCGGAACGGCGTCAAAGTTATCGATAAATTTTGATAAAGCTGAGAAAGAGGGTAATTTTGCAGATACTATTATATCTAACTATGAAACTTTTGGAAGGAAAAACCGCCCTGATCACAGGCGCGGCCAGAGGAATAGGCAAGGCCATTGCTCTTAAATTCGCTTCAGAGGGAGCGGACATCGCGTTCACCGACCTCGTGATCAACGCAGACGCCGAAGAGACGATCGCGCAGCTCGAGGCCTATGGCCACAAAGTCCGCGCATATGCGTCCAATGCGGCAAACTTCGAGGAGACCCACACCGTAGTGGAGCAGATCAAGGCCGATTTCGGCCACATCGACATACTCGTGAACAACGCCGGCATCACCAAGGACGGGCTTATGCTCAAGATGACCGAGGCCCAGTGGGACGCCGTCATCGCCGTCAACCTGAAGTCCGCGTTTAACTTCATCCATGCAGTCACCCCCATCATGATGCACCAGAGAGGCGGTTCCATCATCAATATGTCCTCCGTCGTGGGCATCCACGGCAACGCAGCCCAGTGCAACTACTCCGCATCCAAGGCCGGCCTCATCGCCCTGGCCAAGAGCATCGGACAGGAGATGGGCCGCAAGGGCGTCAGGGCCAATGCGATAGCTCCCGGCTTCATCGACACTCCCATGACTCAGGCTCTGCCCGAGGAGATTCGCAAGGAGTGGATTGAGAAGATTCCTCTCCGCCGCGGCGGCACTCCCGAGGACATCGCCAATGTGGCCACCTTCCTGGCCAGCGACATGTCTTCCTATGTTTCCGGCCAGGTCATCGAGGTCGATGGCGGCATGAATATGTAAAATTCCGCGTCTTGTCGGGAAAATTCCGGATTTCTTTACCCGGGATATGCCCCGAAGACTTAAATTGAGCCCCTGCTCCCGTTACGGAGCCGGGGCTTTTGCATTATGGATTTCGGGGTGCTGTCATATGTGGCCGGAGCGGCGGCCGACCTGCTTATGCCGCGCGAGTGCATGGTCTGCGGGCGGAAGCTGCTGCACGGCGAGAGGCGGCTGTGCACCTCCTGTCTCTATGACCTGCCGCTGACCTATTTCTGGCTGCAGAGCAGGAACGCCATGGCTGACAAGCTCAACGCCCTGATTCAGAAGGAGCTGGAAGAATCGGAGAGCGTGTGGCCGGATGTGGCGCCGCCCGGCGGAGCGGGAACGGCGGCAGGCGACGGGGCGGGAGAGGAGGCCCGGCGCACGGCTGGGACAATCCCTTATGCCAGCGCGCTGGCGCTCTATCACTATCGGGCCGGGAGCGGTTACGACAGCATAAGCAAGAGGCTGAAATATCACGGGGACCTTGCGGCGGGCAGAATGTTCGGGAAGATGCTGGCCCGGGCCGTAATGGACAGCCCCTATTTCGGGATTCCGGACGTGGTCGTGCCCGTTCCGCTGCATTGGACCAGAGAATGGAGCAGGGGCTATAACCAGGCCGGAGTCATTGCCGGCGCCATGGCCCGGGAATTGGGAATCCCGGAAGCGCCCCGACTGCTGGTCCGCTGCCACAGGACCAGGACCCAGACAAAGCTGTCGGTCGTCGAGAAGGCCGCCAATGTGAAGGGCGCCTTTGCGGTGCGCGGGTCCGAGGCCGCGAAACTGGCCGGCCGGGAATCACTGCATATCCTTATGGTGGATGACGTATTCACCACCGGTGCCACCATGCATGAGTGTCTCAAGGCCCTGCGCGCATGGTTCGGGGCCGCCGCCATGGGCCCGGACCGCCTGCGGATCAGCGTCGCCACCCTCGGCTTCGCCGGCTGAGTATGGGGCTAAAAACCAATTTGTAGAATTTTTATATCTTTGCCGGGATAACTACCGCCGCGTGCGGTATGCTTTGGTGGTGGAATGGTAGACACGAGGGACTTAAAATCCCTTGGGCAGAAATGTCCGTACGGGTTCGAGTCCCGTCCGAAGCACGAGAAAAGGCGAGCCAGTGGCCCGCCTTTTCTGTACTTCGGCCGGAGGCATCTTAACCCCCGCCGGCTATTGCCGGCGACCCCTATTAGGGGTATCTCGCGCCTACCCGGCGCAGTCCCTTCGGGACTGGGCTGTACAAGCATCCTGCTGACCACCGACGTGCGTTGGGCCGTCTGGCTCGCCGGAGCGAAGCGACAAGCGGGCTTCTGCCCGCCGGCCGAAAGGCCGCCGTGCTCCCTAATAGGGGGCTGTCGACGAAGTCGACTGGGGGTTAAGAGGGCGCTAGCACCGAAGAAGGGCCGCAGCCGATTGTCTGTGGCCCTTCTTCGGTGCTTCGGCCGGAGGCATCTTAACCCCCGCCGATTTTATCTATTGTCAATAGATAAATTTAGCCATTTTTATTTACTGATAATAGACAAAATCGGCACTTTTTGTTTATTAGCAATAGATAAATTATTATATTTACCCCATAAAAAGGCAACCGAATCTCACCATGAACACGGAAACTCTTAAAAACCTGATTAAGGAGGGACAAGAAGAACTTCTTACAGTCCAGCTCTACAGCAGGCCTTTCGAATTCGAGGAAGGAGGACGCTATGTCCTCGTCGGCATCCGTCAGGCCGGAAAATCATACCTTCTCTATCAGAGAGCGAAAATGCTTATGGACCAAGGGCATCCGGTCACAGAAATGGTCTATGTCAATTTCGACGACGAACGCCTTTTGGGAATGGCCGCAGATGATTTCGACCTGATACTTCAGGCCTATGCTGCAATGTATTCCGGCAAACCCATCCTGTTCTTTGACGAAATCCAGAACATCGAGGGATGGGAGCATTTTGCGAGAAGGCTTGCGAACCAGAAATACGGCGTCTATATAACCGGCTCTAACGCCAAAATGCTTAGCCGGGACATAGCGACCACGCTGGGTTCAAGATTTTTCGACGAGAAGGTCTTTCCCTACTCGTTCGGAGAATTCATCGGTTCGCAGGGCATTCAGCTCGAGAACGGGTGGGAGTACGGCCAGAAGAAAGGCACCATACAGCAGCGTTTTGAAGAATATTTTCTCTGGGGAGGCTTTCCCGAGCTGGTCCTCTACCACAACAAGCGGCACTGGCTCAACAGCCTCTATGAGAAAATACTTCTGGGCGATGTGATACAGCGGAACAATATCAAAAACACGCACGCCCTCCGGCTGGCGATGAAACGTCTTGCCGAATGCACGATGCAACCGGTGTCCTACAACCGCCTTGCGAATATGGTAAAATCCGCCGGGGTCAGCACAAACACCTCTTCGATAATCAATTATGTTGATTATGCCCAAGATGCCTGCCTGATATTCAGCCTAAGCAACTTCGCATCCAAATTTGCAGAGAAGGAGACCATAAAGAAACATTACTTCACTGATAACGGCCTGCTGAGCATATTCCTATCAGAAGAGAAAGCTCCAAGGCTGGAAAATCTCTGCGCGATTGCCCTACAGAGGAAATACAACCGGGACGAAGATTCTCCCAGACTTTATTTCTATAACCGCAACATAGAAGTGGATTTCTTCATCCCGGACGAGGCCTATGCAGTGCAGGTCTCATGCGAGATGGATGACTTCCAGACACGCAGAAGAGAAGTTAACGCGCTTGTGGCTCTACATAGGCAAAGCCCGCTTTCCCGAGCGGAAATCATCACTCTGGACGAAGAAAGCGAAATCAACGAATCAGGTCTTACGATAAAGGTCATCCCGGCCTGGAAATGGTTGCTCAAGCTATCGACTTAGCTCTGTAAATGCGCACAGCCTAGCGACTGAGCTTGCGATTTTTAGGAGGCATCCGGCTGTCTGCTCCGGCCGGGCCCCTCGACAAGCTCGGGGACCGTCCTTAACGCTTCGATAAACCAAGAGGTCGGCAGATACAAAAAAAGGGGATGACTGAACAGTCATCCCTTTTTTCTATGTTTCAGCGCTTCCGCTTATTCCAGCGTACCGGCGTTGGCGGCGGCGACCATGTCCTCATTGGCCATGACGTAGATCTCGACACGGCGGTTCTGGGCACGGCCCTCGGCGGTGGAATTGTCCGCGACGGGGTCGCTGTAGGAAAGACCGCTGGCCGACATCCTGGAGGCGGCGATGCCGCGGCTCACGAGATAGGCCTGCACGGCCTCGGCCCTCTGGCGGGAGATCCTGTCATTGACCTCGGAAGTGCCGGTGTTGTCCGTATGGCCATAGATCACGATATCGGTGTTCTGCATGTCCGACATCATGCTTGCGAACTCGGAAAGGTCGCCCTTGGAGGCGTCAGAAAGCGAAATGCCGTTGGTCGGGAAAAGAATTCCGCTGGCGAAAGTCACCTTGATGGCCTCAAGGCCGTTGCTGTCGGTGACCGTCTCCACCTTGGCGTTCTCGATCTGGGCGAGCTCCTCGGCCTTGTTCTGCATCTTCTTTCCGATCAGGGCTCCGCTGCCGGCTCCCACTGCTGTTCCGATTGCAGCGCCGATGGCCGCACCCTTGGAATGGCCGATCACTCCGCCGAGAATGGCTCCGAGAGCGGCGCCTGAACCGGCTCCGATGGCGGTGCCCTTAGCGGTCTGAGACATGGTTCCGCACCCCGGTGCGAGGACGGCGACGATCAATGCTATGCATAAAAAGCGTTTCATACTATAATATTTTTAGGTTTACTCTCTGTCAGCGGGCCGCGCGGGCTACAGCAGCTCGATTCCGTGGCTGCGGCACTCGCTCCTCATCTCCTCCGGCCACACTGCGACCTGAATCTCGCCGATGTGAGCCTTGCGGAGCAGGTACATGCAGAGCCTGGACTGACCGATACCGCCGCCGATCGTGTAAGGCAGCTTGCCCGAAAGGAGAAGCTTATGGAAATAGAGATTCTTCTTCTCCTCCTGGCCGCGCTCCTTCAGCTGATACTCCATGGCCGTCTCATCGACCCTGATACCCATGCTGGACACTTCAAACGCCATGCCCAGGACATCGTCCCAGAGCAGGATGTCGCCGTTGAGACCATTATAGCCGTCGGAGTTGGGAGTGCTCCAGTCGTCATAGTCGGCGGCTCTGCCGTCGTGGATGGAACCGTCGGAAAGCTTTCCGCCGATGCCGATCACGAACACGGCCTTATGCTTGCGAACAATCTCGTTCTCCCTCTCCTTGGGAGTCATGCCCGGATACATCTTCAGCAGCTCCTCCGAATGGATGAAGAAAATGTCGTCGGGCAGCTGGGGGACAATCTGGGGATACTTCACATAGAGCATGTTCTCAGTGACCTTGATTGCCTCATAGATCCTCTTCACGGTCCTCTTCAGGAAATCCAGAGTCCTGTCCTCCTTGCGGATGACCTTCTCCCAGTCCCACTGGTCCACATAGATGGAGTGCAGATTGTCCAGGTCCTCGTCGGGACGCAGGGCGTTCATATCAGTGTAAAGGCCTCTGCCGGGCTCAGTGCCCAGCTCAGCCAGCTTGAGTCTCTTCCATTTTGCCAGGGAGTGCACCACTTCGGCGGGTTTCTCCCCCATAAACTTGATGGGGAAACGCACGGGGCGCTCCACACCGTTAAGATCGTCGTTGATTCCGGTTCCGCTGAGCACAACCATAGGAGCGGTGACTCTGAGAAGCACCAGCTGCGCGGACAGGTTGTCCTGGAACATTTCCTTTACTGCCTTGATTGCCTGTTCGGTCTCCTGGACTCCGCCGAGGAGGTTCCGATAATTCTGGGGAATGACTAAAGACATTGTCTGTTAATTGTTAAGTTCGGCGTAAATGTAAACAACTTTACACAAAAAAAGGAGATGCAAACCCAAAAAGTTTACATCTCCTTTGATTATGGAGCGGAAAACGAGACTTGAACTCGCGACCCCGACCTTGGCAAGGTCGTGCTCTACCAACTGAGCTATTTCCGCATTGGGAGAGCAAATATAGGCACTATTTTTTAATCCGCAAATTTTTTGGGGGAAAATTTGCAAAAAATCGCCATATCCGCCTTTATTGTCCCTTTTCCGGAAGCTCAACCTCCTCCAGAACGTCGCCATGGAAATGGACGACGGCCTCTTTCCAGTAATCGGTGTAGCCGGGCTGGTCCACATCGTCGGGCATATGCGTGCTGTATTCGCTGTGGACGAAGTTGCCGTTCTGGTCCTGAATCTTCACATTGCCGTCGATGAACTTCACGAGCAGAGTCCTCTCAAGCTCCGACCAGTCCTTGAACTGCTGCTGGGCGGTGCTGACCGAATATTTGGTGAGCAGGCGCTTCACGGCAAGGAACGCGTCGCCCGTGTCCTCCTTGGGGTCATAGATCTCGCCCCTCTTCTGGGCGCGCGCGGAAGCCTTCTCGGCCGCCACCTTATAGAGGTCCAGAGCATCGTTGTCGTTCAGATGCACGAGCTCCAGCTGGTCGTTCTCGAAGGCGTCGATCCTCTCCCTCACAAAGGGAGCCATCTGGTCATACATCTTATAGCAGGCGTTGGATATGCGGTTGTTAATCCAGAACGACGAAGTCTCGGAATATGTGAGTATGTCGCCGTTGCCCACCTTGAAGCAGTCGGGCACGCGGGCGGTGTTGGTATATATCGGAGTGATATAGGAAGTGGCCGCGTCGTCGGTGCCGAACCAGAGAATGCCGCCGATCACGTCGGGGAAAGCCCCTCTGGACTGGCCGACAAACCAGAAGCCGGTCTGCTGCGTGGCTATGGCCCTTTCATTGGTATAGGTCTTGCCCTCATATTCGAAGTCCATGGGCCTCCATCTGTAGGGAAGCGCGTTGCCGCCGGCTCCGATGTCCTGAGTCATGTCCATGGGGGTTCCCTCGTAATGGTCCCTCATCACATCGGCTATATCCTTGACGGTGAGCTTCTTGGCAGGCTGGATGAAAAGCGGCAGGCGGTTTTCGGTCTCATAGCCCATCGCATAGTCCAGAAACTCATAGGCGTCCTTCGTGACTATGCGTCCGCTCTCGTCCTCATAGCTGAACCAGCCGTTGCTGAGGATGTTGAAGGCGCTCCAGACTCTGGACTCGCAGCCCCTCAGGCTCCCGAAGGAAAGCGGTGCATAGGCGTCGCAGAAGCTGAAGTCGGCGTCCTCGCCCTCGAAATAGCCCTTCTTCCTGGCGAAGGAGATGACGTCCTCGGCATAGAGGCAGTTCTCGGGGTCGTTCAGGGGGAAGGTGGAGATCCTGGCCTGGTTGGCATGGGCGCAGATGTATCCGTCCGGGACCCTGCGGGCCACCCAGACCACGCCCTTGTTCAGGTTGCGGCCGTTTTTCATGAGCGTGCCCTTGCCGATCAGGTCCATTATCCAGACCTCGTTCTTGTCGGCTATGGTGAAGGACTCGCCCGAAGAGGCGTAGCCATATTCATTGGCCAGCGAAGTTATCATGTCTATGGCCTCGCGCGCGGTGCGGCAGCGCTCCAGGGCGATGTAGATGAGCGAACCGTAGTCCACGATTCCCCTCTTGTCATAGAGTTCGGAACGGCCTCCGAAGGTGGTCTCGGCGATGAGGAGCTGGTGCTCGTTCATGTTGCCCACTCTCTGGTAGGTGTGCGCGACCTGTTCGATTTCTCCGAGATATTTGCCGGAATCCCAGTCATAGATCTTCCTGGTGGAGCCCTCCTTCCAGTCGGCGGCCGCAGCGAAGTAAAGCTCGCCGTAGAGCGTGTGCGAGTCGGCGGCATAGGAGACCAGGATGGAGCCGTCGGCGCTGGCTCCCTTGGTGACTATCACATTGGTGCATGCATGGCCCTGAAATGAGCCCGCAAGGGCGGCGCAGGCCGCGAGGCAGACTCCTATTATTGCTTTTCCGTGCATAATTGTTAATTTTGTGAGTTAAAGCAACAAATTTATGAAAAATTTCGGTACCGCGCAGATATTGAGATGGGTAATGGCCACTGTGGCCGCGGCCCTGCTCTTCTCTGCAGAAGGCAGAGCCCAGTCCGCGGAGGGCAAGACCATGACCCCCGAAGACTATGCCGCGAAGGAGGCCGAAAGGTTGGAAAGCCTGCTGGCGCTGGAAGGCTGGCAGACCTTCTATGTGGACTCCACCCTGCAGCACAACTACGTCGGCCTGCAGGACGAACTGAACGAGCTGAAGAGCGCCAAGGTGGACAACTATGACCTCTACCAGGCCGTGCAGGACAAATGGATGGAAAAGACGGATTCCGCCTTTCAGAAATGGTTCACTCCCGAGCAGTGGAGCAGATATCTGAAGAACGGGGCCGCAAAGAGGCAGAAGGCAAGGGCCAAGAGGGCCGCGAAATAGGGTCACGGCACTGAGCCGGCCCGCATAAACAGAAAATAAAAAACACAGATATGGCAATCAAAGAAGACATCGAGAAGGTCCTTTCGGAACTCGGAGAACTGAAAGTCCGCACCGAAAAGGAAGTGGAGGAGGCCAGGGTTCATTTCCTCGGCAAGAAAGGAGAGATAACCAGGCTTTTCGAAGAGTTCAGAAGCGTCTCGCCGGAGCTCAAGAAAGAGTTCGGCCAGAAGCTCAACGTGCTCAAGAAGCAGGCAGTCGAGAAAATCGAGGAGCTCAAGGCCGCAGCCGCCGCGACTTCCTCGGCAGGCAAGTCCGACAGCGAGGACCCCACCCTTCCCGGCGACCCCTGCTCGCTCGGTTCGCGCCACCCGGTGTCAATCGCCCGTCAGGAAATCATCAATATCTTCCGCAAGTTCGGCTATGACGTGGCCGAGGGCCCGGAGGTGGAGGACGACTACCATGTGTTCGAGGCCCTCAACTTCCCTCCGAACCATCCCGCCCGCGACATGCAGGACACCTTCTTCGTGTCCTCAGGCCATCTGAACCCGATTCTTCTGAGAACCCACACCTCCAGCGTCCAGGTCCGCACCATGGAGAAGAGCCAGCTCCCGATAAGGGTGGTGTGCCCGGGACGAGTGTTCAGGAACGAGGCCATCTCGGCCCGCGCCCACTGCATATTCCACCAGGTGGAGGGCCTCTACATAGACAAGAACGTGACCTTCGCCGACCTCAAGCAGGCCATCCTCCTCTTCGCGAGAGAGATGTTCGGTCCCGAGACCAGCATCCGCATGAGGCCGTCCTACTTCCCCTTCACCGAGCCTTCGGCAGAGGTGGACGTGAGCTGCAACATCTGCCACGGCAAGGGATGCAGCATCTGCAAGGGCACCGGATGGCTGGAGATTCTCGGCTGCGGAATGGTGGACCCCAATGTCCTCAGGGCATCGGGCATAGACCCCAATGTCTATAGCGGCTTCGCCTTCGGAATGGGCATCGAGCGCATAGCCATGCTCAAGTGGCAGGTCAACGACCTGCGCCACTATTTCGAAAACGACCTGCGCTTCCTGAAGGAATTCAGCTCGACCGTGGAGGTCTAAATGGGACTGGAGTTCAGGGACGCGGAAATCGAGCTGCTCCGGCGGCAGCGATGGATCTCGGAGGAACAGCACAGCAGGATGACTCTGGTCTCCGGAAGGCACCTCTCCGGGAAAACGGCCCTGGTGTCCGAAGCCTATTCGGACAAGCCCTTTCTCTATTTCAAGCTCGGCGGCAAGACCGAGCCGCTCAGCGTGGCGGAGTTTGTGGAGCAGACGGTCCGCAAGATGGAGATTTATGTCCCCAAGACCGTGCTGACCTTCCGTCTGCTGCTGGACTTCCTATACAAGACGGCCGCGGCGCGTCCGCTGACCGTCGTGCTGGACAATTTCGACGAATACATCGACAAAGACCCCGAGTTCTACACCGCCCTGGGCGAGAACCTCAAGAAAAGCAAACGCTACACCCGCCTCAATCTGGTGGTGCTGGTGTCCAACCCCTTCCATGAGGAAAGGCTTTTCGGCGGAGAAACCTCCCCTCTGAGGAAGTGCCTGGACATGGACATAAGGCTCGGCTTCTTCAAAATCTCCCAGATGAAGGCCCTGCTGGACCGCAGCGGAAAGGCATGGACCCGGGAAGACCTGCTCACACTGTATATGCTCACCGGCGGATGCCCGAAATTCTTCTGCGACGCCGTGGAGGCCGGCCCCATAGACCGGAAATCGGTCCTGGACCGCGCTCTGGCCACCGGCTCGCCCTGGATGGACGGAGTGAAGCGGCGCCTGGCCGAGACCATGGGCCACAATTCGGAGGTCTATCTCTCCCTGCTGGAGCTGACTTCGCAGGGCTGCGACGGCCTGGGCGCGATGCAGAAGCGGCTCGCCGGAATCATAGTGGGCGGCCATCTGATGAAGCTCGAGAACGACTACGGGCTCGTGGCCAAGACCCGGCCGGTGCTGGCCGACAAGAGCAGCCGCAATGTGGTGAGATATGAGGTCACAGACCAGTATATGGACTTCTGGTTCAGATATATAGCCGCAGACAGAAGCGAGGCCGACGCCGGCGATTTCGCGCATATACGCAGCCGGATCGACGAGGACTGGAATGTCTATGCGAAGAAGGTGCTGAAAAGGTATTTCCGGCAGATGCTCGCGGAAGAGAACGGCATCAGCCCCATAGGCGGAGACTGGAAATCCGGAAAGGAAAAGACCTTCGAGCTGGACATAGTGGGTCTGGACAGCAAGACTTCGCGCGCCCTGGTGGCCGACGTGGAGCTCTCGGCCGAAAACTTCGACAAGGACAGCTTCCTGGGCAGGGTGATCGCGCTCAGGGTCGGGGCCCTGAAGGGCTGGAACCTGGACACCAGGCTGTTCACTCTGAACGACATGTAGCGGAGGCCGCTCCGCAGAAGCGAGGCGTTTCGGTCCCGGAAAGGAACCGGAGCGCTATTTTTTGCTATGGTCTCAGACCTGCGCTATTTTTTTGCCGCGGCCTCAGACCTGCGATTTTCCAGGACTGCGCCGCCGGCACCGAAGACCAGCAGCAGAATCAGCAGAGCCGAGCAGGCCCGGGACACGCCGGAGCCCACCGCATAGGAACGGGGCTCGAACCTCATCGTGAGAGTATGCTTCCCGGCGGGGAGGTCGGCGGCGCGCAGAGTCCAGTCGGCCCTGAAGATGTCCACCTTCTTGTCCCTGTCGCCGTCCAGCCATGCCGTCCAGCCGTCCGGATAATAGACCTCGCTGAACACGGCCGTCCTGTCGGAAGCGGCTTCATAGCTGTAGGTCAATTCGTTGGGAGCATATTTCACCATGGCTATCACATCGTCCGGCGAGCCGGCGCTGATGTCGGCGAACTCCCTGAAATCGTCTCCCACCACGGCCTGTGACCTGAGGTCGGCGGCGCCGAGCAGGGCGATTTCCTCATCGGGGTTGGCGGCCTGGACTGCCGAATTCACGAACCAGCACTCGCCCATGGCCCCTTCATTCACCAGCGGAAGCGCCTCGGGGTCCACAATCACATATTTCCCGTTCAGAGCGGACAGCACCGGCATTGCGGGCATCGCGGCCTGAGCCTCGGCCACCGTCGTCTTGCCGGACAGCGAACGGTAGAGGTCATTGATTTCGGGCGAGATGTAATGCTCTATGAGATCCTGATAGCGCTGCAGCTTCACGGGGCTATAGCCGCCTATGCTCTTGTGGAAATAGCTCGTGTAGGAGTCGTTGAAGGTGCTCACGGAGAGGTCCAGCACCCTGTAGTCCAGGGATTTGTCCTGAAGGATGATCTTATCCACGGTCCTCTCGGTGAACTGGTTCTCGAAGTCGTGTTTGCGCACGAAATGATCGTCATTGAGATAGCGCTTGCCGATGGAGAACATGTTTATCAGAATCAGCGCGCACACTCCCAGGGCGGCGGCCATGCGCTTTCCGGCGTTCCCCTGCGAGCCCTTCTTCAGGCCCATGCCCCAGAGCAGCAGGCAGAAGGCGGCGGCGATATAGGCAAATGCCGTGAGGGCGTCCTTCTTGAGCAGGGCGCGGCGGTCGGTCACGAAAGCGTCCACGAGAATGTCCGGCTGGCCGGAGTCGGAAGAGCCGGAGAAGGTTCTGCCCAGGCCCATGGAGGCGAAGAGGCAGAAGCCGGCGGTGATGGCCAGGGCCACGGCGCCGCAGCGCAGGAAGCGCTCTCTGTCGCAGCCCCCGCGGACTATCCTGTCCAGAGTGAGGAAGGCCAGGGCCGGCAGGGTCAGCTGCAGTATCACAAGCGCCATGGACACCGTCCTGAACTTGCTGTAGAACGGCACATAATTATACCAGAACTCGGTGAAGCCCATGAAATGGCTGCCGAGCGCGAGGAGGATGCCGATGACCGTGGGAATCAGCAGCCACCATTTCTCCTTGCCCCTGTAGAGCCCGAGTCCCAGCACGAAGAGGAACACGGTGATGGCGCCCATATACATGGGGCCGGCGGTGAAAGGCTGAGGTCCCCAGTACAGAGGCAGAGCCTTCGCGATGGCCCTCAGATTGGTCTGGCCCGAGTCCTTGAGCAGCTTCATGGTCGCAGACTTTGTGGGGTTCACCGCAGTGGCGGAAGAGCCTCCGTTATAGTCCGGAATCATCATGTTGGGAAGCTCCTCCCAGCCATAGGACCATGCCGTGGCATAGTCCAGGTCCAGGCCCTTGCTGCCCTTGGAGCCGGAATCGCCGGTGAGCTCCGAGCCGCCCCTCATCGTGTGGGCGGTGTATTCATAGGTGGGTATCAGCCTGTTGGCGTTGGCTCCTATGCCGGCGCAGCCCGCGAAGAGCATCAGCGCCGAAGCCACCAGAAACGGCGCCGTCTTCTCCCTGTGCCTCACGGCCACCCATGCGGCCAGCACGAAATAGCAGGAGAGGATTATGATGGCGAGATAGTAGGAAATCTGCACATGGTTGGCCTTGATCTGGAAATTGAGGGCCATGGCCAGCAGGGCCGCGCCGAGCACAAGGCGAGGAATCATCCGCCTCTTGTTCTTCCAGTCGCCCTCCAGCGCCGTCCGCAGGGTCCACACAAATGCGGCGAGCACCCAGGGCGCGAAGGCTATGGCCACCATCTTGGCATTGTGGCCCACCTGTATGATCTGGAAATTGTAGGAACAGAAAGTCACGGCCACAGCGCCTCCTGCGGCCAGCAGCGGGCTTATGCCGAAGGCCAGCATGAGCAGGAATCCGCCCAGCAGGGAGATGAACAGATAGCTGGCGGGCCTGGGGCCCACGAAGGTCATGTCATAGATCCATTTGGTCCAGTCGCCGGCGCTGTTGCCGGTGAGCATGGTCGTGGGCATGCCGCCGAACATGGATCCGGTCCATGCGGTCCGGTCTCCGGGATGGGCGGCGTTCCAGTCATTGGTCTCTTTGGCCATGCCCATATATCCGGATATGTCGCTCTGGTCCACCACTTTGCCGCTCAGCACTTCGGGCACGAAGGCATATGACAGGGCCAGCAGGAAAAGGACTATCCCGCAATAGAGAATGACATTTTTCAAGATATTTCCGTTCTTCATTTTTCAGACGCAGTTAAAGAGCTCATCAGGGCGGCCATTCTGGCCGTGAGGACGGGTCTGGAATATTGTTCTATGTTTCCGGTGCCGTTCCATGTCTCTCCGCTCACATAGAGCTTCCAGCAGAGGTCCGTGAAGGCGGCCTGGGCGGCCTCTTCGTCCCAGCCGCACACCCTTCCGGCCCCGGAGTCGGCGATGACCCCGGCCATGGCCCCGTCTTTCTGGCCTATGCCCAGCACGGGACGGCGCGCCGCAAGATATTCAAAGAGCTTGCCGGGAAGGGTGGCCCTGTATTCGGGCTCCTTCCTGAGCGGGAGAATCAGCATGGAGGCGTTGCGCTGCTCGCGGACGGCCTTGTCATGGTCCAGATAGCCCAGGTTCACCACATGGGTCTCCAGCCCGGCGGCGGTCAGGGACGCGAGGATCTCGGGGTCGGTCTTTCCGGCCAGCCTGATCCGGAGCATCCTGTCGAACTCGGGGTCGGCGGCGCACTTGGCGGCCAGCACCTTCCAGAGCACGTCCGGATTGCCGTCGGCGGCGAAAAGCCCGGTGTGGGTCACGTTGAAGAAGCCGTCCTGGATGTCCAGGTTGGCATAGTCCTCGGGGTCATAGCCGTTGGTTATCAGCTCCACAGGGGTGCGGGTCACGGCCTGGAAATCCTTCTGCACGAAGGGCGACACCGCCACCACCGTGCTGCACCCGTCCAGCACGCTCTGCTCCAGACGGTGATGGCGCCGGCGGGCGAAAGCGGTGAGATTCAGATGCTTGAAATAGAAAAGGCCGGTCCAGGGGTCGCGGAAATCCGCTATCCAGGGAATCGAAGTCCTGCGCGCCAGCTTCCTGGCTATCAGGTGCATGGAATGCGGCGGGCCGGTGCTCACGATTATGTCCACGGGATGCTTCTTCAGATAGTCCTCGAGCCAGTTCACCGAGGGCCTCACCCAGCCCGCGCGCGGGTCGGGGATGAAGAGATTGCCCCTCAGGAACACCAGCAGGTTCTTCCAGAAGCTCTTTTTCTGTCCGTTGAGAGGGTTGACCTCCTTGCCCGCGGAACGCCCGGCGAACTTGCGGTAAATGCCATAGGCCTCCCTTATGGGACGCCTTATCACCTCGGCCTCGGGGGGCACGTCGCCCTCCAGGGTGAGGTCGCGGGAAGGGACCTCCGGATTGAGAGGAGTGTAAATGACCGGCTGCCAGCCGTTTGCGGGAAGATATTTGGCGAACTTGACCCACCGCTGGACGCCCGAGCCCCCGGAAGGAGGCCAGTAATAGGTGATTATGAGCGCTCTTTTCATCGGAGGGTCCGTTCTGTGCTATTCCACGGTCACGGCCTTGGCGAGGTTTCGGGGCTGGTCCACGTTGCGGCCCTTGTTTATGGCCACATGATAGGCCAGCAGCTGCAGAGGCACGGCGGCCACCACGGGCATCAGGCAGTCCACGGTGCCCGGAAGCTCGAACGTCCAGTCCGCAAGCTTCTTGATCTGGGCGTCGCCCTCCCTGATTATGGCTATGATGCGGCCCCCGCGGGCCTTGATTTCTTCTATGTTGCTGATTATCTTCTCATGGACGCGCTCCGCAGTGGCTATCACCACGGTCGGCAGCTCGGCGTCGATGAGGGCTATGGGGCCGTGCTTCATCTCGGCGGCCGGAAGGCCCTCCGCATGGATATAGGAAATCTCCTTGAGCTTGAGGGCGCCCTCGAGGGCCACCGGATAGTCATAGGAACGTCCCAGATACATGAAGTTGCCGGCATAGGTGAAGATCTTGGCCAGGTCCTCGATCATGCCGTCTTTCTTCAGCACCTCGCGCATCTTGTCGGGCAGCGAGAGTATGCCGCGCGAAATGGCGTGATACTGGGCGTCGTCGATTGTCCCCTTTTCACGGCCTATGGCCAGGGCCAGCATGGCCAGCACGGTCACCTGGCCGGTGAAGGCCTTGGTGGAGGCCACTCCGATCTCGGGTCCCACATGGATATAGGCTCCGGAGTCGGTCTCGCGGGCTATCGAAGAGCCCACAACATTGCACACTCCGAAGACAAAGGCTCCGGCCTTTTTGGCTATCCTTATGGCTGCCAGCGTGTCGGCGGTCTCGCCGGACTGGGAGACGGCTATCACGACGTCTTCCTTATAGATTATCGGATTCCTGTAGCGGAACTCGGAGGCATATTCCACCTCCACCGGTATTCTGCACAGGTCCTCGATCAGATGCTCGCCTATCAGGGAAGCATGCCACGAAGTGCCGCAGGCCACGAATATGATTCTGCGGGCGGCCGTGAACTTCTCCCTGTTGTCCCTGACTCCGGAGAGGATGACCTCGGCGGTGTCCTCGCTCACCCTGCCCCTGATGCAGTCCACGAGGGTGTCGGGCTGCTCGAATATCTCCTTGAGCATGAAGTGCGGATAGCCGCCCTTCTCCAGCTGGGATATGGACAGGTCCAGGCTCCTGACGTCATATCTGGACTCCTCGTTCTCGAGGTTGACTATCTTGAGCGGACGGTCGCGCTGGATTATCGCGATCTCGCCGTCGTTGACATAGACAAAGTCCTTGGTGTAGTCGATGATGGAAGCGGCGTCGGAGCTGAGGAAATATTCGCCCTCGCCCAGGCCTATGACCATGGGGCTGCTCTGGCGGGCGGCCACTATCCTGTCGTTGTTGCCCTTCTCCAGGACAGCTATCGCATAGGCCCCGATCACCTTGCCCAGGGCAAGGCGTACGGCCTCCGGGAGGTCGCATTTCTCCTCCCTCATTATGAATTCGATCAGGTTCACCAGCACCTCGGAGTCGGTGTCGCTGCGGAAAGTGAAGCCCTTTTCGACCAGCACGTCCTTCAGGATGCGGTAGTTCTCGATGATTCCGTTGTGGATCAGGGCCAGACGCCCGGACTCGGAGTAATGCGGATGGGCGTTGACGTCGTCCGGAACGCCGTGCGTGGCCCATCTGGTGTGGGCTATGCCTATGGTTCCGCTCACGTCCTTGCCGACAAGGAAGTGCTCCAGGTCGTCCACCTTGCCCCTGCATTTATACACATTCAGCGCCCCGTCGTCGCCCATGAGAGCGATGCCCGCGCTGTCATATCCTCTGTACTCGAGCCTGTGAAGGCCCTTGAGCAATACCGGCAGCGCCTGTCTGCCGCCTACATATCCTACTATTCCGCACATATCAAATCAATTGCCGGGGTCCCGCAACGTGCGGACCCGAAGTACAAAGGTAAAAAATAAACGGCGGAAAAGCGTATCTTTGCCATATGGCGTTAGAAGCCGCAATCTCATGAAAGAAAAAAGAGCCCCCGAAGACACTCCCCTGATAAAACAGTTTTTCGAAGTCAAGTCCAAGAATCCGGAAGCCGTCCTGCTCTACAGGGTCGGCGATTTCTATGAAACCTACTCGGACGACGCCCTGCTGGCCAGCAAGGTACTGGGCCTGGTCCTCACCCGCAAGACCAACGGCGAGAAGGGCCCTGTAGCCATGGCCGGATTCCCGCACCACGCCATAGAGTCCTATCTCCCGAAGCTGGTCCAGGCCGGATATAAGGTGGCCATATGCGACCAGCTGGAGGACCCGAAGTTCGCCGGCAAGCTGGTGAAGCGCGGGGTGACGGAGCTTGTGACGCCGGGCGTCGCCTTCAGCGACGAGATGCTCAAGAGCAAGGAACACAACTACATAGCCGGTCTGTGCGAGGAGCGCGGCCGCGTGGGCGCCGCCTTTCTGGACGTGTCCACGGGCACATTCCAGGTCGCGCAGGGCTCGGAGGAATATATACGCACGCTGATGGCCACCATGGAGCCGAAGGAACTGCTGGTGCGCCGCGGGACGGAAAAGGACGCGGCGGCCAGATTCGGCGTCAAGGCCTATGTCTCCACAGTCGAGGAATGGGCCTTTGTCTATGATTCCTGTGCCGAGAGGCTCCGCCGCCAGCTGCAGGTGGACACGCTGAAGGGCTTTGCGGTGGATTCGTGCCCGCTGGGAGTGTGCGCCGCCGGCGCCCTGCTGGTCTATCTGGAGCAGACCCACCACAGCGGCCTTTCGAACATATGCTCGGTGTCCAGAATCGACGAGGGCAAGTTCGTGTGGATGGACCGCTTCACCCTGCGCAACCTGGAGGTGTTCCAGTGCGCCGGCGGCGAAGGCGTCCCGCTGGTGAACGTGATGGACAGATGCTCCTCGCCCATGGGCTCGAGGCTGCTCAGGACCTGGCTTTCGCTCCCGGTCATGGACCTGGAGGAGCTGGGAAGGAGATATGACACGGTGTCCTGGTTCGTCGCGAATCCCGACGCCATGGCCGACGTGAGGAAGAGAATTTCCGGAATCGGCGATCTGGAGAGAATCATTTCCAGGGCCGCCGCGGGCAAGATAGTGCCCCGCGAGATTCTGCAGTTAGGCAATGGCCTGAGCCAGACCGTGCCTCTGGCGCAGCTGTGCCGCGAATCGGGCAGCCCCGCCCTGGAGGCGTTTGCGGAGCGGTTTTCCGACTGCTCGGGGCTCACAAGCCTCATCAGGCGGACCATATCCGCCGACTGTGCGGCCGCGGTGGGCAAGGGGCCGGTGATCGCGCCCGGAGTGGACGCCGAGCTGGATTCTCTCAGGGACATCTCGAGCGGCGGCAAGAAGTATCTGCTGGACCTGCAGCAGAGGGAGAGCGAAAGGACGGGAATTCCCTCGCTCAAAGTGAGTTACAACAATGTCTTCGGCTATTATCTGGAGGTGCGCAACGCCTATAAGGACAAGGTGCCGGAGGAATGGATACGCAAGCAGACGCTGGTCAACGCCGAGCGGTACATAACGCAGGAGCTCAAGGACTATGAGTCGAAGATTCTGGGGGCGGAAGAGAAGATTTATGAGATCGAGACCCGGATCTATGCGGACACGGTGGCCGAGATTCAGAGGCATATATCCGCAATTCAGGGCGACGCCCGTGTGATAGCGCGGCTCGACGTGCTGGCCGGATTCGCCGACCTGGCCGTCTCCAACCGCTATTGCCGCCCCGTGGTGGACGACTCCATGTCGCTGGAAATCAAGGCAGGAAGGCACCCTGTGATAGAGACTCTGATGGAGCCGGGCGAGGAATATGTGCCGAACGACATCAGCCTGGACAGCGACAATGAGCAGATAATGATCCTGACCGGCCCCAATATGGCCGGAAAGTCGGCGCTGCTGAGGCAGACGGCCCTGATTGTGCTGATGGCGCAGGCGGGCTCGTTCGTGCCGGCGGATTCTGCGCGCATAGGCTATTGCGACAAGATTTTCACCCGTGTCGGGGCCAGCGACAACATTTCGCGCGGAGAGTCCACCTTTATGGTGGAGATGCTGGAGACCTCAATGATTCTGCACAATCTGTCGCCGCGCTCGCTGGTGCTGCTGGACGAGATAGGCCGAGGCACCTCCACATATGACGGCATGTCAATAGCCAGGGCGATAGTGGAATATGTCCACCGCTTCGGGCAGGGGGCCAAGACTCTGTTCGCCACCCATTATCACGAGCTGAACGACCTGGAGGACATATATCCCCGTGTGCATGACTGGCATATAGCCGTGAAGGAGGTCGGGAAGAAGGTGATTTTCCTGCGCAAGCTGGCCAGGGGCGGTTCGGAGCACAGTTTCGGTATTCATGTGGCGCGTCTGGCCGGAATGCCGAAGGAGGTGATTGAGTCTGCGGAGAGGACGCTGGCGGAGCTGGAGAAGAAGGCGCGGAAGATGTCGCAGGATGAGAAGGAGGAGAGGGAGACGGCGGTGCAGCTGTCGCTGTTCCAGCTGGACGACCCCACTCTCGCTTCTCTTCGCAACACTCTGAAAAACACCGACTTGAACAATCTCACCCCGCTTCAGGCCTTCGACCTTCTCCGTGACATGAAGAAAGAGCTGGGGCTATAAGCTCCCAGCTGCCTCAGAGTAAAATCCGCCTTACAGGAACAGGTTGGTGAGGAAGATGACGGCGATGCCGATCGGGGCCACGAACTTGATGAGGAAATAGACGACATTGAAGATCGCGCAGTTGGCCTTCTGAGTGCCCCCGCAGGTGAACTCATCACGCACAGCCTTCCTGGACATCTTCCAGCCCACAAAAATCGTGAACAGCAGACCGCCGAAGGACATCAGATAATTGGACACCAGCTTGTCGCATGCCTCAAAGATGGTCGATCCGAGAATCTTGACATCGCTCAGCGGACCGAACGACAGCGAACACAGGCAGCCAATCACCCACGCGACCGCAAACACCCATGCCGTGGCCTTCTTCCTGGACAGCCCCTTCTCCTCCGACAGACAGCCCACGACCACCTCCACCATGGAAATGGACGAAGTGAGCGCGGCCACCAGAATCGTGAGGAAGAAAAGTATCGACACAGCGGCGCTGAGCCAAGGCATCGTGAGCCCCATCTTGGCGAAGATATAAGGCAGAGTGCTGAAGATGAGGCCGGGACCTGTTCCGGGCTCTATGCCGGCAGCGAACACCGCAGGCATCACCGCAAATCCAGCCAGCAGAGCAAACATAAGGTCGAATATGGCCGTGCCGAAGCCGGTCTCGAAGATATTCTCATCATCCTTCATATAGGACGAATAGATCAGAATCACGCCCACTCCCAGCGAAAGCGAGAAGAACGCCTGGCCCATGGCCGAAGCCACCACCTTGCCGGTGACCTTGGAGAAATCCGGATGGATCATGTATCTGACACCCTCTCCGGCGCCCGGCAGGCTCACGGAGAAAATCATTATCAGCACTATCAGCACGAACAGCATCGGGGTCGTAATCTTCGCGAACCTCTCGATGCCCTTCTTCACTCCCCCTATCACAATCAGACAGGTGAGCCCGAGAAACACCGTATGGCAGAGCAGAGGAACCCACGGAGCCGCAATCATCTTCTCGAACATCCCGCCCACGGCATCGGCCGAGGTGGTGTTGAAGCTCAGCGTGAGCGACTTGGCCAGATAGTCAATCGACCATCCGCCCACCACGCTGTAATAAGACACCACTATGAGCGAGGCCGTGACCGTGAGCAGCGAAGCCCACTTCCAGCCCGTCCCCGGAGCCAGCTGATTGAAAGCCCCGAAAGTGCCCTTGTGAGTGGTCCTTCCTATTATGGACTCTGACAGGAATATCGGAAGCGCGAGAAATATGGAAGACAGAAGATATATGATTATGAACGCCGCGCCGCCGCCCTCTCCCACAAGATAGGGGAAGCGCCAGATGTTGCCAAGGCCTATGGCCGAGCCGGCGAGGGCCGCCACGACCGCGAATCTGCTGCCGAATGTTTCTCTTTTTTGAGCCATGCCAGAATCAGATTAAGAAATTGGTTATGAAAATGAAAACTATACCCACAGGAGTGAAATATCTCACAAGGAAATAGAGCACGGGGAACACCCTGCCGTTGCGCCGCAGCGTGCCCCCGTTGGTGAACTCGTCCCAGACGTCCCGCTTGCTCATCTTCCAGCCCACCACGGCCGTGAACAGCAGGCCGCCGAAAGCCATCATATAGTTGGAAGTGAGCTTGTCGCAGCACTCGAAGAGCGTGCTTCCAGCTATCTGCAGGCCGCTCGCCGGCACGAAAGACAGGGCGCACACGGCACCCAGCAGCCATGTCCCGGCAAAGAGGACAGCCACCGCCTTCCTGCGCGAAAAACTCTTCTCCTCCACCAGATAGGCCGTGCCCACCTCGATCATGGATATGGACGAGGTCAGGGCCGCCACCAGTATGGCCACGAAAAACATTATGGACACGGCGGCGCTGAGCACCGGAGATCCGGCGCCCATCTTGGCGAAGATATATGGCAGAGTCTCGAACACCAGTCCGGGGCCCGTTCCGGGTTCTATGCCGGCGGCGAACACTGCAGGCATCACCGCAAAGCCCGCGATCAGCGCGAACAGCAGGTCAAACATGGCCGTCCCGATCCCGGAAGTGAGGATGTTGTCCTCCTTCTTGACATAGGACGCATAGGTGAGTATGCTGCCGGTTCCGAGCGAAAGCGAGAAGAACGACTGGCCCATGGCCGAGGCTATGGCCCTGCCGTCCAGCTTGGAGAAGTCCGGCTTGACCATATACTCCACGCCCTTCCACGAACCCGGAAGGCTCAGGGCATAGACCATTATTATGATTATCAGGAGGAAAAGCACCGGCATGGACCAGGTGGCGAACTTCTCTATCCCCTTCTTCACGCCCCCGAGCACAATCAGGCAGGTGAGCGCCAGGAATATGGTGTGGCAGACCAGAGGCCCCCACCCCGAAGTGGAAAAGTCCGTGAACATGGACCCGATGGACTCCGTCGGAGCTCTGCTGAAGCTCAGCGTGCAGGCCTTGAACAGATATTCTATGCCCCAGCCGCCCACAACGCTATAGTAGGAGACTATTATCAGCGGCGTGAGCACCGTCAGCAGGCCCAGCCACTTCCACGACGAGCCCGGAACGAGCCTGCACATGGCCCCGAAGGTCCCGGAACGGGTCTTGCGCCCGATTATGGTCTCGGACAGCAGGATCGGAATGGAAAGCAGCAGCATAGCCCCGAGATACACGATTATGAAGGCCGCGCCGCCGCCCTCGCCCACGAGATAGGGGAAGCGCCAGATGTTGCCAAGGCCTATGGCCGAGCCGGCCATGGCCATGATCACGGCGAACTTGTTGCCGAAAGTCTCGCGCATCAGAAGGAGAAGTTAGAGAGGAATATCACCAGAAGCGCTAACGGGGCGACATAGCGGATAATGAAGTACAACACGCTGAAAATCTTGCAGTTGTTCTTCAGGGTGCCGCCGTTGGTGAACTCGTCCCAGACATCCTTCTTGCTCATCTTCCAGCCCACCAGGAGCACGGCCAGCATGCTGCCGATTATCAGCAGGAAGTTGGATGAGAACATGTCGAGGAAGTCAAACATCGGCTTGCCGAGTATCTTGAGGTCCGAAAGGGGTCCGAGCGAGAGAGAGCAGAGCATGCCCACGATCCAGGTGCCGAGGAACACGATCAGCACGGCCTTTCCCCTCTTGAAGTTCTTTTCCTCCACCAGATAGGCCACGCCCACTTCCACCAGGGAAACCGACGAAGTGAGGGCGGAGATTATCACGGTGAGGAAGAAGAGGATGGCGGCGCCGGTGCTGAGCCAGGGCATCGTGAGACCCATCTTGGCGAAGATATAGGGCAGGGTCTCGAAAAGGAGGCCGGGACCTGTGCCGGGCTTGACGCCGGCCATGAACACGGCGGGCATGATGGCGAAACCGGCCATCAGGGCGAACAGGGTGTCAAACAGAGCCGTATATGCGCCGGAGACCGCAAGGTTCTCCTTCTTGCTGACATAGGAGGAATAGGTGATGATTATGCCCATTCCGAGGGAAAGCGAGTAGAACGACTGTCCGAGGGCCGACGCCAGAGTGGAGAAGGTCATCTTGGAGAAGTCGGGCTTCACGAGATACTCCACGCCCTTGCCCGAACCGGGCAGAGAAAGGGAGAACACCATGACTATCAGCACCATGACGAACAGCACGGGGATGCTGTACTTGCTGAATTTCTCGATGCCCTTCTTCACGCCGCCGGCCACTATGAGGCAGGTGACGGCCTGGAAGATGGTGAAGCATATGGAAGGGCCCCAGATTCCGGACACGAAGTTGCCGAAGATGGAGTTGGCCGATTCGGGAGCCACCTTCATGAAGGTGAGCTCGCAGGATTTGAAGAAAAACTCGAGCGACCAGCCGCCCACCACGCTGTAGTAGGAGACTATGATGAGAGGGGTGATGACCGAAAGGCAGCCCAGCAGACGCCATACGCCTCCGGCGGGGGCGAGCTTGCGCACGGCGCCTATGCAGTTGGCTCCGCTGCGGCGTCCGATGATGGACTCCACCATGAAGATGGGTAGGGAGAATAGGAAGGAAAAGAATAGGTAAACAAGCACGAAGGCTGCGCCTCCGCCCTCTCCCACCATGTAGGGGAACCTCCAGATGTTGCCCAGGCCTATCGCAGACCCGGCAAGAGTCATGATTACGGCAAACCTGCTGCCGAATGTTTCTCTTTGTCCATTCATATTCGTTAAGTTCTTAAGTTCGGGCCCGCCCCATGCGGAACCCGTGTTTTACAGTTTTCTATATTCTTCAAATTCAAAGTCATAGCCCGTCTCGGGGTCCTTCATCGTCTGCGAGACCGCGCACCTGCGCCACACCGACGGGTCGATTTCGGGGAAAAATGCGTCCGCGTCGGGGACCGCGGCATGGACCCGGGTTATATAGAGCGCATCGGCCGAGCCTATCGCCTCAGCATAGACCTGACCTCCTCCGGTGACGAAGCATCTGGAGGCTCCGGACTCTTCCGCAACGGCATAGGCCTCATCCAGCGACCCGGCCGGCCTGACGCCTTCCGGCAGGCTTATGGCGGCGCTGCGGCTCAGGACTATGTTCAGCCTCCTGGGCAGCGGACGGCCTCCGAGCGAGCGGAACGTGGCCGAGCCCATGATGACGGGGCAGCCCAGAGTGGTCCGCTTGAAGTATTTGAGGTCTTCGGATATATGCCAGGGCATGGAATTGTCCCGGCCTATGGCCATTCCGTCGGCGACCGCGGCTATGAGAGCCTTCTCCATCATACGGCGACGGGGGCTTTTATGGCAGGCCACGGGTCGTAGCCCTCCAGGGTGAAATCCTCATAGACGAAGTCGAAGATGCTCTTCCTCTCAGGGTTGAGCTTCATCACAGGCAGGGGGCGGGGTTCCCTCTGCAGCTGGAGCCGCACCTGGTCCATGTGGTTGAGATAGAGATGGGTGTCGCCGGTGGTGTGGACGAACTCTCCGGGGCGGAGGCCGCACACCTGGGCGATCATCATGGTCAGGAGCGCATAGGAGGCTATGTTGAACGGCACTCCCAGGAAGGTGTCGGCGCTGCGCTGATAGAGCTGGCAGGAAAGCCGGCCGTCGGCGACATAGAACTGGAACAGGCAGTGGCAGGGCGGCAGGGCCATCCTGTCCACCTC
This sequence comes from uncultured Muribaculaceae bacterium, assembly GCA_964538395.1. Taxonomy (GTDB): domain Bacteria; phylum Bacteroidota; class Bacteroidia; order Bacteroidales; family UBA932; genus Cryptobacteroides. The sequence continues at coordinate 6,667 of CAZIFT010000002.1, read as the reverse complement.
GCCGGGGTTCCATGCAGTCACCATCATCCTGCGGGAGTCGGGGTTGTTCTTTATCGTATCGATGACCTGCGAGAGCTGGTCTATGCTCCGTCCGTCAGGGGCGGGCCAGCTCCTCCACTGGTGGCCATAGACCGGACCGAGATTGCCGTCGGCGTCGGCCCATTCGTCCCATATGGTCACGCCGTGGTCCCGGAGATATTTGATGTTGGTGTCGCCGGAGATGAACCACAGCAGCTCATAGATTATGGACTTGAGGTGCACCTTCTTGGTGGTGAGCAGGGGAAAGCCCTCCTCCAGGTCGAAGCGCATCTGGCGGCCGAAGACGCTTCTGGTCCCCACGCCGGTGCGGTCGTGCTTGACGGTGCCGTTGTCCATTATGTCCCTGAGCAGGTCGAGATACTGTTTCATCGGCCGTTATTTTGTGGAGAAGGCGAAGACTATCGCCTGGTTGAAGGTCTCGCCGGGGCGCAGCACGGTGGTGGGATAGTCCGGCTCGTTGGGGGAATCCGGGAAGTGCTGGCACTCGATGGCCACTGCGTCATAGTCGTGATACTCCTCGCCGTGCTTTCCCTCGGGGCTGCCGTCAAGCCAGCATCCGGTATAGACCTGCACTCCGGGCTGGGTGGTGAGGACTTCGAGGACTCTGCCGCTCTCCGGGGAATAGAGCTCGGCGGCCTTCTGGAGGGTGTCCTCGCGCCAGCCGTCGATGAGCCAGCAGTTGTCATAGCCCTTGCCGTATTTCAGGGCCGGGAAGTCTGCGAAGAGGTCCTTGCCCAGAGTCTTGGGGTTCTGGAAGTCCATGGGCGTGCCGGCCACGGGGGCGGGCTCGCCGACAGGAATCAGGGTGTCGTCGGTGGGGAGATACTCGGCGGCGTTGAGGGTGAGGACATGGTTCTTGATGTCGCCCTTGCAGTCGAGGTTGAAGTAGCTGTGGTTGGTGAGGTTGACCACGGTGGGCTTGTCGGTCTGGGCGGTGAAGGTGAGGGTGAGGGCGTTGTCCTCGCTCCACTCATAGCGGGCCACGACCTTGAGGTTGCCGGGATAGCCGGCCTCGCCGTCTTCGGAGTAGTACATGAATTCCACTCCGTCATTTTCTATCCTGCTGTCCCACACCTTGTTCATGAAGCCGTCGGGGCCTCCGTGAAGATGGTTGGGGCCGTTGTTGACAGGGAGCTTGTACTGGACGCCGTCCAGGGTGAACAGGCCCTTCGCAATCCTGTTGGCATAGCGGCCGGGGCATTTGCCGCAGCAGGGGCCGTCGCCGAAATAGGACTGGGGGTCCTTGTAGCCCATGAGGACATCGCCGAGCTTGCCGTCCCTGTCCGGAACGACCACCGACAGCACTCCGGCTCCGATGCTGGAGAGCTGAACATATGCGCCGGAGGCGTTTTTGAGGGTGTACCTGTAAATTTCCTGTCCTTCGGGACCCTTTGACCAAAGTTCCTTACTGATGTCCATGTGTGTTGACTTTTAGGGTTATAGATTTTCCAGATATGCGAGGACCTTGTCCTCGGGAGCGTCCTTCATGACGACCTTCTTGTCGGAATCCAGGACGTATAGCGAGGGGATGGCCCTCACGTTGTAGAGAAGATTGTCTCTGACGGCATGGGAGCCGTCATATCCGGTGTGCCATAGCGACGGGTAGGTGTCGGCATAGTCGCGCCATGCCTTGAGGTCGTCGTCTATGTAGATGTTCACAACTGCGAGAGCCCCGCTCTCCACCATGCCCGTGATTTTCCCGCTTGCCTGCAGGCTGGCGATGATTCCGGCGCAGGCCTGGCAGCCGGGGTTGGAGAAGAAGAGGAGGGTGTGGGCGGCCTTTATGCCATAGAGCGAGGCCTTGCGTCCGTCCCTGAGGGTGAAGCTGAAGTCGGCGGCGGGGGTGCCTCTGCGGTTCATGTCGCACAGACGGGCTTCGTATTCATATGAAGGCTTGAGGCTTTCGGGGACGCAGGGCGAGGCGGCGAGGCTTTCGGCAAGGGCGCCGTAGATGTCCTCGTCTCGGGCCGGGGAGTTGGGGTCGAAGAGGTAGCGCTTGGCGAGGGCTATGCTCTCTTCGAAGACTCTGGATGCGGTGTCCTGCTTCTCGAAGATTTCCATCCTGGAGCAGAAGCCGGCCACATCGGCGCGGGCCTCGTCCAGCGGGACTATGGAGAGGAGGGACGAATACATCCCTATGTTCTGCTCGAAGGCGTCGCGCTCCACTCCGGCGATGTGGGTGGAGTCGGTGAGCCATGATTTGGAAGTATCGGCGAAGGCGTCCCAGAAGTGGGCCGTGACATATTCCATGATTTCGCCCTGGTCGGTCATAAGGCTGGGCGCGGACACTGTGGGAAATTGCCTGGTGAGGGGCGTCGGGGTCCCTTCCGCGGTCTTTTTGCCGCCGCAGGAGAGGACGATGGCGCCGAGGGCCACAGCCACGATCATAGCGATATGTTTCCGAAAAGGCATAACAGAGACAAATTTAGTAAAATCAGAGAATTATGAAACACTTGGAGGGCCGGCGCTTCATAAAAACAATTCCAATTGCTATATTTACCCCTGTAACAGGCCCCGAATCCGGATTTTCCGGCCCGGCGGGGCGGAAAG
>CAZIFT010000002.1:0-3978 GCA_964538395.1 uncultured Muribaculaceae bacterium | reverse complement strand
TTTACCCCTGTAACAGGCCCCGAATCCGGATTTTCCGGCCCGGCGGGGCGGAAAGCGAAACAACATGCCTCCCGGGCTGGCAAAACAGATTCCGGCGGGGCGGAAAGAAGATTCGGATATGGGCAGAAAGACAATCGCCGCGGCGCTGGTTCTGGCGCTGATGCCGCTCGGAGCGCGGGCGCAGTTTTCCACTTCGGGGGACGACCCCGCCTCGACCCGCTGGATGCAGAAAGACGACGGGCACTTCCGCATCGTCTATCCTCAGGGCCTGGACTCTCTGGCCGACGTTTACCAGTCTCTGCTGGAGACCTGGCGGACCGCCGTCACGCGCAGCACCGGGATGGAAATGCGTCAGGGAAGAAGCCTGCCGGTGGTCCTGCACGCCCACAGCGGCATCTCCAACGGCCTGGTGACCTGGGCCCCGAAGCGGATGGAGCTCTACACGCGGCCCACGCCATACGACCCGGAGGCCCTCTCATGGGAGCGCAACCTCACCGTCCACGAGTCGAGGCACGTCTCCCAGATGATGCTCGGCTATAAGCCCGTGTTCCTGCCGCTGAGGCTCCTGATGGGCGACCTGCTTCCCGGAGCGCTGTCGGCGATATATCCGGGACCGGCGCTGCTGGAAGGCGATGCGGTGGTGACCGAGACGGCCCTCACCGACATGGGCCGCGGACGCGACGGCGACTTCCTCAACTACTACATGTCCGCCTTCGACAGCGGCGACCTCAGGAACTGGTACTCATGGAGATACGGTTCATGGAGGCACTATGCGCCCAACTGGTACGCCCTCGGATATATGACCATAGCCGGGACGCGGGTGTTCTATGACGACCCGCTGTTCATGGACAATTATTTTTCGCGCATAGGCCGGAACCCCATAAGATTCGGGACTATGCGGAAGGAGATGCGCAGGGCGGCCGGCGGCATCCGGTTCGCCGACGCATGGGACGGCATAGTGCAGGGGTTCCGCGACAACTGGGAGGCCCGCGCGCAGGCATCGGTGCCCTTCACGGCGGCCGCTCCGGTGACGGAGGTGCCCTCGTGGTATGAGGCCTATGAGGGCGGCGTCTGGGCCGGGGACAGGTTTTTCGCCGTGCGCTCGGGGCTGCTGAGGAGCGCTGAGCTGGTGGAGGTCTCGCCCGACGGAGAGGTCTCTTCGCTGCGGCCGTTCTCTTCGAGCACGAGCCGTCTGGCCTATGACCCGATGCGCGGCCGGCTCTACTGGAGCGAGACTCTCACCGACGCCCGCTGGTCCCTCTCCGCCGACTCCGACATCAGGTATATTCAGGTTGATGGCGGGGCCGGCGGCGCGGCTTCCGGCAGCGGGGTTGTTTCCGACAGTGACGCTGTTTCCGGCAACGGCCACGCGGCCGCCGACGGGTTCAATAGCGTCCCCGGCTCCGGGCGCACCGCCGCCGACACCCGGATCAGGACCCTGACGCATGGACAAAGGCTGTTCAACCCCTGTCCGTCGCCGGACGGCTCGCTGATCGCGGCCGTGGAATACCCGGTGGAAGGCGGCACCGGCCTGGTGATAATCGACGCCGCCAACGGCAAGACTGTCAGCAGTTTCCGGGCTCCGGACGGAGTGCAGCTGACCGAGCCGGCATGGGCCGGAGACAGAATCTATGTCAGCGCCGTGACCGACCGGGGCATGGGGATTTATGTCCATGACGGGGCGGCGTTCCATGTGGCGCTCGAAAGCATACCCGCCAAAATTTCCGGCCTCCGGGAGCATGACGGAGCCATAGTCTTTTCTTCCGACAGAACCGGAGTCGGCGAGATTTACAGCCTCTCCGGCGGCGAGGTCCGCCAGCTCACCGGCACGCGCTACGGAGCCAAGGACCCGGCATTCCGCGGCGACACGCTTTATTTCACTTCGCTGGTGGCCGGAATTCCGAACGGCAGGGGCGGCACGGGCGAGGGCCGGCTGCTCTACAAGGCTGAATCTCTGAAGAATGATGCGGTGGACTTCGCCGCCGTCTATCGCGACCCCGTCGCCGAAGCCCTCTCCGCCCAGGAGCGTGAGCTTGGCGGCAAGAGCGGATTCTCCCCGACCGTCGCCGCTACCGGCAACGGCTCGGCGCAGACCGGCATAGGCCCCGGCCATAAGCCCGAAACAACGGCCGTCCCGGCGACGCGCTACCGCAAGGCCGCGCACCTGTTCCGCTTCCACTCGTGGGTCCCGCTGTCAGTGGAATATGACAGCTTCTCCTCCTCGAACTTCGACTACACCGAATACATGGGCTCCGTCGGCGCCACCGCCTTCTTCCAGAACGACCTCGGCACCGCATATGGCTATCTGTCATATGGTTACAGCCTGGACGCCGGCAACGCCCATCGCCATTCCGGCCACATAAACATGACCTATTCCGGCCTCTACCCGGTCATAGAACTGAAAGCGGACCTCGGCGGCGACTCCGCCCTGCAATACTCCCGATATGCGGCCGTCTCCGGCACCGAATGGCGGGAAGGCCTGCTTCTGGAACGGCAGACCGCCCCCCTGTTCGAGGCCAATCTCCGGGTCTATGTCCCGTTCCGCTTCAACTCGGGCGGCTGGCTGCGCGGCATCACGCCCACGCTGACCTATAAGACCTCCAACTCGAAGTATTTCAAGGGCATGCGCTATTACAGAATCGTCACCGACGCAGACGGATATCAGACAGCCGAGCTGATTGGCTCCAGCAAGGGCGACAATGTGGCCATGAACACCTTCCAGGCATCGATTTCGGCCTATGCGATGATGGCGACCGCCTCTTCGGCGCGCTACCCCAGGCTGGGAATCGGCGCCCAGGCCGGCTATCATGTCAGAATGGGCCTGAGCGACCAGCTCTCGCCCGGCTGGTTCGGATATATGTATGGCTATCTGCCGGGACTGTTCCGGACCCAGGGGCTCAAACTCTCGGCGCTCTATCACCACCGGGCCGAAGCCACCTATAGCGAGAAGGCCGTGAATGTCCGGCCCAGAGGGTTCAGCAGCTCGCCCGTCGAGAACTATCTTGCGCTCTACTCCCGCTCCCAGCTCAAGCTCACGGCCGACTACTCGGCGCAGTTCGGGCTCGGCGAGAGGCATCTCGTCTCCGCCCTCTTCCACCCCAAGTACCTGGCCATCGTCCCCCACGGCGACCTCACCCTCTTCTCCACCGTGCCCTATGTCTCCAGCGGCAGTTCAAGCAGCGGCAACGGCGGCTCCGGTAGCGGTGGTAACGGTAGCGGTGGTAACGGTAGCAACGGCGGTTCCGGTAGCGGCGGCTCCGGCAGCGGGTCAGCGGCTGGCGGGGCTTCAAGCGGTTCAGCGGCTGGCGGGGCTTCAAGCGGTTCAGCGGCTGGCGGGGCCGGAAGCGGGTACACCGCAGGAAACAGCTCCATCGCGGCCGGCAACCTCTACTCAGTCGGCGCCGACATCATCGTAGGCCTCGCCAACTTCCTCTGGATCCCCTACGACACCGAAGTCGGCCTCTCCCTGAACTGGAACGGCGGCAAATCCTACCGTGACCTCACCGCCGCCGGCCTCTCCGGCAAGACCACCCGCTTCACCTGCAGCCTCATCTTCACCATAGACTTCTGACGAGCGGCGACAACGGGCGGGCATTCGCAAGAACGGCATCGGCAACGGACGCCGGGAGGACGGTGCGGCCCTTTCGCGGCACCTCTACTTCACGCGGCACATGTGGGTCCAGTCTTCGCCACATCTACCTCGCGCGCAGCCCGGCCTTTCGCCAGATTAGCCCGGCCTCTCACCCGACCTTTCGCCACAAATCGCCGAAAATAAATCCTCAAACCACCGAAAATTTTTCCCACAAATCACCGAAAATAAATCCACATTTCACCGAATTTTAGCCTAACCGATTGATATTCAAGACGTCGTCTCAGATGGTTTCGAAGCCCCTTTCCAGCTGGTCTCTGAGCCATTTCAGCCGGGGTTCCCGTTCAGAGGCCGTTCGTCAGAAACTCCCGGAGACCGAGGTGAGTGAT
>CAZIFT010000001.1:0-87385 GCA_964538395.1 uncultured Muribaculaceae bacterium | reverse complement strand
GCCAGTCAGGCAACAATGCGGGAGCAAGGAGCCGCGGGGGACGTTACGGGGGCAGGGCCCCCGTCAACAAGGGATGAGCGAAGCGAAGGTCTCCGGAGGAGCCTGCCGAATGACTAAAAGCTATATATCCAGCTTCTTGAGGAACTCGGTGCAGTCCTCGAAGGTGGCGAAAGTGTGGTCTTCGGGCACGAGAGCGGGGATGATGTCCAGCTTGTGCAGCAGATACTTCGGCTGAGGCTGGATTATGGTCATAAGCACGAGCTTCCCCTTGTCCTGCAGGTCCTTGATGGCCGTTTCCATCGCATAGACACCGCTCTGGTCCATGAACTTGACCCGCTTCATGCGCAGAATCACCACTGCGGACTCCTCAGGCACATCCTGCATCACCTGGTTGAATCCGGTGACCGAGCCGAAGAATATGGGGCCGTCGAAGCGCTTGATGCACAGCTTGCCCTTGATCTCTTCCGGCAGACCGGCCTCGTCGGCCCAGGGCTTCTCTGAGTCAGTGGCCTTGGCCGATTCATAGCCGCCCTCGGCCAGGTCGCCCATCCTCTTCATGAACAGCACGCAGGCGACCACCATGCCTATGCCCACTGCGGTGAGCAGGTCCACGAACACGGTGACGAGGAACACTACTATGAGCACCACGGCATCCTCACGGGGAATCTTCTTGAGGTCGCGGAATCCCTTGAAGTCAATTATGCCCCAGCCCACGGTGATGAGGATGCCCGCAAGCACTGCCAGCGGCACATATTTCACGAGGGCCCCGAGACCGAGCAGGATGGCGAGCAGGAACAGCGCATGGATCATTCCGGACAGCTGCGTGCGTCCGCCGCTCTTCACGTTCACCACCGTACGCATGGTGGCTCCGGCGCCGGCGATGCCGCAGAACAGACCGGACACGGCGTTGCCTATGCCCTGGCCTATGAGCTCCTGATTGGAATTATGCTTGGTCTTGGTTATGTTGTCGGCCACCACAGAGGTGAGCAGAGTGTCTATGCTGCCCAGACCGGCCAGCGTGAGGCCAGGAAGGGCGGCCGTCTCTATCAGAGTCCACCAGTCGATGCCGGCGAGCGAGATTCCCTCCTTTGCGAAGAAAGGCATGGGAAGGCCGGCGGGAATGTCGCCGATGGTGAGGCTCTTGTCAAGTCCCATGAACAGCGACACCACCGTCATCACTATCAGGGCCACAAGCGTGGACGGGACCTTGGTGGTTATCTTGGGGAAAAGACGGATGATCAGGATGGTGGCGACTCCGAGAATGAGAGCGGCCCAGGAGATGCCGTCCTGTATGCGGACAGGGAACTGGGTGATCATGTCCACTGTCTGCACCGGGCTCTTGAGGCCTATGAGCGGATAAATCTGCTGCAGGATTATGATCACGCCGATTCCGGACATGAAGCCGGAGAGGACCGGATAGGGAATGTAGCGCACATATTTGCCTATCCTCAGCATGCCGAAGATTATCTGGAAGATTCCGCAGAAGATGCCCGCCATGGACATGGTGAGCAGGACCACGGAGAAGTCGCCGTTGCTCGAGGCCCATGCGCCCGAAATCAGGGACGCGGAGATGACCGTCATCGGTCCGGTGGGGCCGGAAATCTGCGAATGTGTGCCGCCGAAAAGAGCCGCGAAAAAGCCGAGGAGCGTCGCTCCCACAAGTCCGGCGAGCGCTCCCATGGATGCGGCGCCGGGGTCGTCGATGCCTCCGAAGGCCTGGATACCGAATGCGAGGGCCAGCGGAAGGGCGACTATGCCCGCGGTGATTCCGCCGAAGATGTCGCCTTTGAGATTTTTGGTGGTAAGAACTGCCATGCCAATAAAATTATACCTTGAAAATTACGGGTGCAAAGGTAGTAAAATAAGATTAACCGGCCGTGTACGGGCGGGCCATAAAAAAGGCGGCGGGCCGAAAGGTCCGCCGCCTCAATATCGGATAAGCTTGGATTAGAAGCTATACTTGACAGTGAACATCATGTTCCAGGTGGACAGAGTGCTGTTGTACTTGGTCCAGGTGGGCTTGGTGAAGGTGTACGCGCCTTGGCTGTACTTGAGGATCTGGTCGGAGCTCATGTACTGGAGAGTTCCCCAGTCGCTGTTCAGCATGTTGGCGACGTTGTTGATATCGACGGCGAGCTGGAGGTCGTGGACCTTCTTGCCGCAGTTGATCATGAAGTCCTGAGCGACCTTGACATTGAACCTGCTGACCCAAGGCATCGTCATGGCACCTCTGGTGGAGTACTCTCCCCTGTGGTTCTTCAGATACTTGTCGCTGGCAAGGAACTCCTTGTAGGCGGCCTTGTTCTCGTCGCTGGCGAAGGGCATTGCGTTAAGCTCGGAGTCTGTGGGGATATAGACCAGGTTGTTGGCGCCGCCGTCACCGGTGACATTGTTCATCGTGTAGGAATACCTGGTGTAGGAGTATCCGCTGATGTAACCATAGTTGTAACCCTCATAGAAGAGACCCAGGGTGGTGGCAAGATGCTTGCCCTCGCGGATCTTGTAGCTCACATTGGCGATGGCGCGGTTAGGCGACACATATGTGCCGTGGCCGAGCTCGGGAGTCTTGGAACCCATGGCGTTGTAGGTCATGGTGTTGTAGGCGGAGCTGATCTGGTCGCCGACACCGTCGGAGAGAGTCTTGCTGTCGCTTCTGGTGTAAGCTGCCATGAGGGAGAGTCCGAAGGGGAAGTCCTTCTGCAGCTGAGCGGTCACAGAGTAGTACCAGCCGTGAAGATTGTTCACATTGTAGATGTAGTAGGGGTTCACGTTCTGGTTCTTGCTGTTCTTGAGGCCCTCGGAAACCCATGTGGGACGGGACTGGCTCTCTCCGGGGAGAGTCACGCCGGAACCTTCCACGAGGCCGAGCTTGTCAACATAGACCGAATTGATGTCGTAGTTGTAGATTCCCTCGACGGTACCCTTGATGCCCCAGGGGAGCCTGATGTCGAGAGCGAGGGAAGACTTCCATGTGGTGGGCATCTTCAGGTTCTTGTCCAGAACGGTGGCTCCGGTGGGAGCGTAGAGGTCCTGAGCGGTGAAGGAACCGCCATAGAGGTCCTTGAGGATGTCAGAAGTATTGGTGTGGAACTTGGGAGCTCCGGTTGCGGTGCCGCCGACATTGCTGGTGGTTGTGATGTACTGAGCCTGCAGGCAGTTGCTGTTGCCGGCCACGGACACGATCCACACGAAAGGAATTCTACCGGTATAGATACCTGAACCTCCGCGGAGGACGAGGCTTCTGTTATGAAGGACATCCCAGTTGAAGCCGACGCGGGGCGAGACATTGATGCTGCTGCCGGGCATGTCGGAGGTCTTGTGACCATAGAGGGTGGTGCCGGGGGTTCCGAGAGCGGTGAACTCCTTGTTCTCGTTGTTCTCGAGAGTAGGATAGATCGGGAGCTCGAAGCGGATACCTGCGGTGAGCTTGAACCAGTCGCTGAAGTTCACCTCGTCCTGGAGGTACCAGGAAGCCTGCATATACTTGAAGGAAGGATAAACCTGCTTCAGGTCGTCACGGTTGGAGTGGGTGATGGCGAAAGCGGCGGGAGTGGCGTCGTTCTTGAAGTCCTCCCAGGAGTTATAGACATAGTAGCCGAGACCGCCCTGCATGAAGCCGTTCTTGGTGTTGTTCCACTCGAACTGGGCGCCGGCGATGATGTTGTGCACACCCATTCTCCAGCTCACCTCGTCGGTGCCGATGATGGTGTGGACGTCACGGAGGTTACCATAGGTGAAGGGGTCGGGACCGAAGGAAGTGATGACGGCCCTGGTCTCTCCGCCGAGATCCTGTCCGGAATAGTCGGTGGTGATGTTCTCGAGGATATCAACTGTAGGGAAGTTTCCGCCCACGAAGCTGCGGGGCTCGTTCTGGTGAGACCAGGTGAAGCGGAGCAGGTTGTTCAGGCGGCCGTCCATGAAGCGGGAGTTGAGCTCAGCTGCCAGGGACATGAAGTTCTGCTCCTGATAGTAGCGGTTGCTCTCGAAATACTGGGCATATGCGGAAGTTCTTCCGTAGTTGTTCCTGTTGTAGGGGTTAGGAGAAAGAGGGTTCACCGAAGAGGAAGGGGAAGACGAATACTTGTTCATCGTCTGGCTGTAGCGGACGTTGAGCTTGTTGTTGTCGTTGATGTTCCAGTCCACGCGGGCGAGGAGCTTCCAGTCGGGAGTCTTGAGGGAGTATCCCTCATAGCGTCCGGGGTTGTAGCCGTATTTCTCGGAGAGATAGGACTTGACTTCTTCCATGAAGGCCTGGGTGGGACGGAGCACGCCGGTGCTGCCGCCGAAGGCCTCGCTCTCGTTCTGACGGACTCTCTTGGAAGAGCCGGGAGTGTTGTCGAGGGAATACTCGAAGTTGATGAAGAAGAAGAGCTTGTTCTTGATGATGGGGGCGCCCACGGTCACACCTGTGACATTGTCGAGGTAGTTGGTCTTGGTGACCTCATCGTCGCCGACCTTGTAACCGGTGACCTCGTCAGCCTTGTAGTAGTTGTAGACAGAGGCGTGGAGCTCGTTGGTACCGCTCTTGGTCACTGCGTTGATGGCGCCGCCGGTGAAGCCGGACTGACGGACATCGAAAGGAGTGATGTTGATGCTCATCTGCTCGATGGCGTCTATGGAAATAGGGGTTCCGCCTGCAGGCAGGTTGGAGCCGATTCCGAAGGCGTTGTTGAAGGCTGCGCCGTCAACGGTCACATAGGAGGAACGGTAGTTGCCGCCGCCGACTGCGAGACCGTTGGAGGTCACGGATGCCTGGGGAGTGAGCTTGAGCACGTCGTTGAGGGTACGTGAAGAGGTGGGGAGAGTCTGCATGGTCTTCTGGCTCACGGCTGTTCCGACACCGGAACGGTCGATGTTCATGCTGGAAGAAGCGGCATCGGCCACGACGACCGTGGCGTCGAGACCCATGGACTCAACCTCGAGGTTGGCGTTGATGTTGACCACCTCAGTAAGAGGGGCATAGACTTCGGAATACTCCACCTTCTTGTAGCCGAGCATCTCGACGGAGACGGTGTAGGGACCGCCAGGGGTGATGGAGTTGATTCGGTAAGCACCGTTTGCGTCTGTGACGGTGTAGTAGTTTGATCCGGAAGGGGTGTAGGTAGCGATGACGGCGGCTCCGGCGACGGGGCCCTCGGCATCGGTCACCTTTCCGGCAATCGATGAAGTTGTCACCTGTGACCAGGCGGCAGTTCCGGCAGTCAGTGCGATGACTGCGAGAACGAATTTCTTGAGAACTTTTCTCATCTTATAATAGGTATAGAATAAGTAATTGCTTCTTCAATCCGGCCGCAAAGATAGACCTATTTCATTAAAATTTTAATACAAAAGCTGAATTTTTTATATGTATTTGTAACAATTAAGTACAGATTTCTGACGGTGCCGAAAAAAAACATCCCGCAAATTTGGAAATGTGTCGGGACGCATGTAACTTTGCCCCGGAATGTGGATAGATTTGATTGCTTGCAACCACGTAAAAAAATGCTAAAAACTGCACTTTTGGTTTTTTGTGTTGTTACGACGCTCCGCATTCCGCGCGGAGTTTTTTTGTGCCCTTCCGCAGGCACGGGACAATGTAACATACAGCATCATGACCGATAAACTTTCAAAAACTTTCCTTTTCACCTCCGAGTCGGTGTCCGAGGGACATCCCGACAAGGTGGCCGACCAGATTTCGGACGCAGTCCTGGATGATTTTCTCCGTCAGGACCCCGAAGCCAAGGTGGCCTGCGAGACATTCTGCACCACAGGCCTTGTGATAGTGGGCGGAGAGGTCCGCAGCGACCACGCCTATGTGGACATACAGCAGACCGTCCGTAACGTGATCGGCCGCATAGGCTACAACAGGGCCGACCTCATGTTCGACAGCAACTCCTGCGGAGTGCTTTCGGCCATCCACGAGCAGAGCGCCGACATCAACAGGGGCGTGGTCCGCGAGAAGCCGGAGGACCAGGGCGCCGGAGACCAGGGAATGATGTTCGGCTATGCCTGCAGAGACACCGAAGAATATATGCCTCTGCCCATCGCGCTGGCCCACAAGACATTGCAGGTGCTGGCCGACATCAGGCGCCACAGCCCCGAGCTCATGCCCTATCTGAGGCCGGACGCAAAATGCCAGTACACCGTGGAATATGACAGCGAGACGGGCCGTCCCGTGAGAATCCACACGGTGGTGGTCTCCACCCAGCACGACGAGTTCCTGGCCGGATGTCTCGGCAAGATGGACTATGCCGCAGCCGTGGAGAAATACGGCCAGAAGGAAGTGGACGAGGCCATGCACGAAAAAATCGAGAACGACGTGCGCAAAGTGCTGCTGCCCAAGGTGAAGGAGACTCTCCCCGCCCATGTGGCCGCAATGTTTGACAGCGACCTCATCCTGATGGTGAACCCGACCGGAAAGTTCGTCATCGGCGGCCCCGCCGGAGACACCGGACTCACCGGCAGAAAGATAATAGTGGACACCTATGGCGGAAAGGGCGCGCACGGCGGCGGAGCCTTCTCGGGCAAGGACCCCTCGAAGGTGGACCGTTCCGCGGCCTATGCTGCAAGACACATAGCCAAGAACATGGTCGCAGCCGGCGTGGCCGAGGAGATGCTGGTGCAGCTTTCCTATGCCATCGGAGTGGCCGAGCCCGTGAGCATCTATGTGGACACCCGCGGCACTGCATGTGAAAAGGTGCGCGAGGCCGCCGCTGCGGCGCACACGACCCCCGACATACTGATAGCCGGAAGGATAGCCGAGCTGTTCGACCTGAGGCCGGCCGCCATAATCGAGAAGTTCCAGCTGAAAAACCCGATTTACGAACCCACCGCGGCCTACGGCCATATGGGCAGAAAGCCCTACACGCAGAAGATGAAACTCATCCGCGGAGGAAAGGAAGTGGAGAAGGAAGTGCAGTTCTTCGGCTGGGAGAAGCTCGACTGCGTGGAGCCCATCAGAGAAAAGTTCGGACTATAGACTATTCGCCGCGCTGCATTTCGCGGCGGAGGTCTTTCTCCTTGATAGTCTGGCGCTTGTCATAGACCTTCTTGCCTTTGGCAAGCGCTATCAGCAGCTTGGCATAGCCGTTGTCGGCGATGAAGAGCTTGATCGCGACTATGGTCAGGCCCTTTATCTTGACCGACTGGCGGAGATGCCTGAGCTCTTTTTTCGTGAGCAGGAGCTTGCGGTCGCGGGTCTGCTCGTGCTGGCCCCATGAGCCCCAGAAATACTGGGCCACGTTCATGCCCTTGACATAGAGCTGGCCGGCGGAGTCGAAATAGCAGAAGGACTCGGTCAGAGACGCCTTGCCCGCCCGGATGGACTTGATTTCCGTCCCGGACAGCACGATGCCCGCGGTGTAGGTCTCCAGGAACTCATAGTCGAAGGAGGCACGGCGGTTGGATATCTGTATTTTACTCTTCGCTTTCGGCATAATGTGCAGCTCTCGCTGAGCGGCAAATATAGCCATTTTTGACAAGAATTTCGTACCTTGGCCGGGTGACGGTAAACAGACAGGACATCATGGAAAACATTCCCGGACCCGGAGTGCCGCCGCCGGCGGAGCTTCCGGAGGCGGAAAACATAGACATAAGACAGATTCTCGGACAGTATCTGGACGGGAGCATAGACCTCATCTGCGTGCTGGGGCCGACCGCTTCGGGCAAGACCCGCTATGCCGTGGCCCTGTGCCGGAAGCTGAACGCCCTTCTGAAGGAGGTCCCCGGCAGGAAGCCCGGGAGCGCCGGGGCGGAGATTCTGTCGGCCGACTCTCGCCAGGTCTATCGCGGCATGGACATAGGAACCGGCAAGGATCTGGACGAATATGGCGAGATTCCCTACCACCTCATCGACATTGCCGACGCCGGCGACCGCTACAGCATCTATGACTATCAGAAAGACTTCGAGGCGGCCTGGACCGATGTCCGCTCGCGCGGGGGCATTCCCGTACTGTGCGGAGGCTCAGGGCTTTACATCGAAGCGGCCACCTGCGGCTATGCCCTGCCCAATGTGCCGCCGGACCCGGAGCTGAGGGAAAGGCTGGAGGCCGAGGACGCCGACGCGCTGAGGGCCGAGCTGCTCCGCATGAAGCCCGGAACGGAAGCCGGGGTGCTGGAATCGAAGCGGAGGGTCATCCGTGCCCTGGAGGTCGCCCTCTATGAGAGGGAGCATCCGGTGCAGAGAAGCTCCTCCCTGCCCAAGAAGGTGTATTTCATAGGGACCCTGGTGTCACGCGAGGACAGGGTCGCGAGAATCGACCGCAGGCTGGACGAAAGGATGGAAGAAGGCATGGCCGACGAAATCAAAGGCCTGCTGGACAAGGGATTGCGCACGCAGGACCTGATTTATTACGGGCTGGAATACAAGTTCGTGACCCAGTATGTGCTAGGAGTGCTGAGCCTCGCGGAGATGAAGACGCTGCTGGGCAACGCCATCCATCAGTTCGCCAAAAGGCAGATGACCTGGTTCCGCGGGATGGAGCGGGACGGGAAGGTGATTCACTGGGTGGACCCGGATTCCTTGTCCCAGGCCCGCCAGTAGTCATTGTCGAAGGAGGAGGGGCTGAGATAGTCTCCCTCATGGTCTATCCTGAACGACAGATAGGTAATCTTGAGGCCTTTGGCCAGAAACATCTTTTCATAGAAAGTCCGCACCTCGAAGAGCGAGCGGACCGCGTCCCCGCCGCAGACCGAGGCGAGAGCGCTCTTTTCCATATCCTCCTCTCCCCTGCCGTAAAGGTCTTCGGTGCAGGCCAGAATCTCCAGACCGTTCTCCTCGGCCACGGCCTTGCTGTATTCGTGCAGGAAGCGGCTGTCGGTCTTGAGATGGACGATTCCGCCGGGCTTCAGGAAATTGCGGTAGCGCGCGAGAAATCCCGGGCTGGTGAGGCGGTTGTTCTCTTTCTTTATCTGGGGGTCGGAGAAGGTGAGCCATATCTCGGACACCTCGCCAGGAGCGAAAAAGGCCTCGATGAACTCTATCCTCGTCCTGAGGAAGGCGGCGTTCGGCAGGCCGTGCTCTTCGGCGAACTTGGCGCCCTTCCAGAGCCGCGCGCCCTTGATGTCCACGCCGATATAGTTGACGTCCGGCCTTCTGAGGGCCAGGTCTATGGTATATTCCCCCTTGCCGCAGCCGAGCTCAAGGACTATGGGCTGGGCCGACGCGAACATCTCCCCGTTCCATTTTCCGCGCACGGGATGATGGCTCAGCGCAAAGCCTCCCTCCTCCGGATGGGCCAGAAGCGAGGCCGTGTCGGGCTGCAGGAGACAGCGGAAAGTCTCGTTCTCGCGGAACTTTCTAAGCTTGTCGTGTCCCATTCTGCGGATTGTTCTGGCGTCCGCCGCGTTTTCCGCCCTGCTGGCCGCCGTTTTTCTTCTTTTTCTTCTTCTTGGGAAGGTTGTCGAACCGGGTGATGCTGTCGTCGCCCACCGCGGTGCGGAACTCCGGAGTCTCGGGCTCCGGCTCCTCCTTCAGGGACTCGGGCTTCTCGCCGTTGCGGTTCATGCGGATAATCTCCCTGACCGATTCAGCGTCAAGGGGATAGGTGTTCGCTATGGAGTTCTTCTCGTAGGAGAAGTACAGGATGCCGCGGAGAATGTCGGTCTTGACCAGATAGGCCGGGCCGTCCTGGAACTCGAGCGGCTCGCTCACCTTGGGGATATGCGAGCGGGCGTCCATATAGACGGCGACCTCATAGTTCAGGCAGCATTTGAGCTTGCCGCACTGTCCCGCGAGCTTCTGGGGATTGAGCGAAAGGTCCTGGCAGCGCGCGGCCGACGTGGTGATGGACTTGAAGTTGGTGATGTAGTTGGCGCAGCACAGCTCCCTGCCGCATACGCCTATGCCTCCGATGAGTCCGGCCTCCTGGCGGGCGCCGATCTGCTTCATTTCTATGCGGATGTGGAACTCCTCGGCGAAGACCTTGATGAGCTGGCGGAAATCCACCCTGCCGTCGGCTATGTAATAGAATATGGCCTTGGTCCCGTCGCCCTGGAACTCCACGTCGCCGATTTTCATCTCAAGACCCATTTCGGCGGCTATCTGCCTTGCGCGGATCATCGTGTCCTGCTCCCTGGCTATGGCGTTCTGCCAGTTCTCGATGTCGAACGGGCGGGCCTTGCGGTAGATTCTCCTGAATTCGCTGTCCGGCTCGACTCCCTTGCACTTCATCTGGCGCGCTATCACGGAGCCGCCGAGAGTGACTATCCCCAGGTCATGGCCGCTGTGGGCCTCCACCACGACTATGTCGCCTATGCGGATGCTCTGGCCGGAATCGTTGCGGTAGAACCCCTTGCGGGTGTTCTTGAACCGCACCTCGAATATGTCCGAGAGCTGCTCCTGCTCCACGCCGTTGAGCCAGTCGGCGTCCATCAGCTTGCAGCAGCCGGGCCTGTAGGTGCAGGTCACGTCTCCGTCCGGGGCCTTGGATATCACGCAGCCTCGCGAACAGTCATATTTTATATTTTCATTTTCCATATATGGGCAATTTGGAAGCTGTTTTCAGAAATGCCCGCAGCGCCCGGTCAGCCCGCGACGGACTGATAAAGCCGGTTCGTCAAATTGGCGAATATCATTCTCTGGGAGACGTTTCTCCCGAGCATGAGGGACGCATGGTCAAGCGCCTTCAGCCCCCTTCTGCAGAAATTGGCGCTGCACTTCGGGGCGATTTTCCGGATGAATTCCTTCTCCTCGGGAGAGACGGCGACCATGTCCTCCATCCCGCACTGCATCAGGAACAGGTTTCTGAACAGCTCTCCTGCGAAGTTACAGAAAAGTTTCTGTTTTTCACGTGATTCGATGCCTGCAATCTTTTCCGATGCGTCGAGACAGGCGGCCAGGTTCCTGGCCACAAGAGCCTCCATGAGACCGCGCAGCAGGTCGCGGATCAGCGAAATGTCGTCCCGCTCCGAAACCTCCCTCAGAGCCAGCCCAGGACTTCCGCCGGAAATGGCGGCGGCCCGGACAGCGGCATCATGCTCTATGTCGAACCGCTTCTCCAGCACTTCGGCGACCTCTTCTGCGGACAGCGGCAGCACTCTCAGCCCCTGGCAGCGGGAAGAAATCGTGGGAAGCACCTTCTCGGGCGCATGGGTTATGAGTATGAACACTGTCTTCTCGTCCGGCTCCTCGATGGCCTTGAGCAGCATGTTGGCGGTCTCGGCGTTCATCAGCTCCGGGAGATACATCACCACGCTCCTGTAGCCGTCCGAGAGGGACGACAGGGACAGCTGGCGGAGTATCGAGGAGCCTTCGGCCTTGAGGATCTGCCCGCGCTTCTTCTCGAAGCCGAGAGCCTCGGAGAGGTCGCTTTCGAGAAACCAGGGATTGGACAGCGCCAGCTCCCTCCAGTACTCGGAAAACATGTCGCAGGTGAGGTTCTTAGCCTCTCCCGACACCTTGTTGCCGGAGGTCACGGGGAAGGTGAAATGCTCGTCGGGATAGATGAGCTTGGCGTGCTGGTTGCACGAGGGGCAGCCGGAGCACGGTTCTCCGCCGGAGCGGCCGCCGCAGTTGAGGTACTGCAGGAAGGCCATGACAAGGGCGAACGCCCCGCAGCCGTCATTCTCATAGAGCATCATGGCCTGGGGTATCCTGCCGCTGTCCACCATTCCGCGCAGCGCCTTCTTTACGGCCTCATTGCCGGGTATTTCGGAGAACTTCCACATCGGCTAAAGCTTTCTTTCGGCCGAAATCCGGGCGAGAGCCTCGAGACAGTCGCGGTCCTTGCCTTCGGGGAATATGGACAGGAAGGATATGGCCCTGTCCACATGGTCGAGAAGCCTGGCCTCGGCATATTCCATGCCCATGTAGCGGCCCACGAAGTCCACGATTTCCTCTCTCAGGGACGGGTCCTCGCCGATCTTCACGACCTTCTGGCGGACTGCGGCGGCCTCGTCCTCCGGAGCGTTGGCAAGGGCGCCAAGCAGAGGAAGAGTTATCTTCTGTTCCATAAGGTCCTGACCCACAGGTTTTCCCACCTGAGCGCCGGGCTCATAGTCAAACAGGTCGTCCTTTATCTGGAAGGCCAGTCCGAGATATTTCGCATAACTCCTGACCGCCGAGATGCTCTCTTCGGAGGCATTGACCGAGAGGGCGCCGGAAACCGCCGAGCTCTCGAACAGCGAAGCCGTCTTGCAGTAGATTATCCTGTAATAGTCCGCCTCGGTGGTGTCGCCCGTCGAGGCCTTCTGCAGCTGCAGCATCTCGCCGTCGGCCAGATGGCCCAGAGTGGCGGCGAAAAGCCTGATGGCCTCCTCGCGGTGGCGGTCGGAGTCCAGAATCCTGTCCATAGCCTTCTCCAGCCAGTAGTCTCCGAGCAGCACTGACGCCCTCCCGCCGAGCATATGCAGGACTGTGGGCTCGCCGCGGCGGCTCTGCCCGTCATCGGCGACGTCGTCGTGGAGAAGAGTCGCGGTGTGGAGCAGCTGGGACGCGGCGGCGCAGCGGTAGGTATCGGTCGTCAGACGCCCGCCCGAGCAGACCCTCGCGCTGAGGAGAGCCAGCATGGGCCTCATCATCTTGCCCGGATGGGCGAGAAGCGAGTCGTTGGTGGCGTTGAGAAGACTGATGTCGCTGCGCAGCGAATCGGAAATCATTTCCCTGACCTTGTCCAGAGAGGGCTCAAGATAGCCAGAGACAGTGGAGAGGGTCATCTGCTAGAAGAATAAGGCTGCGGAAAGGGAGAAGCCGTTGAAGTTCTTGCCGTTCTTGAAAGCGGTGCGGACTTCCTGGCCTATGGGGTTCACGCTGCCGTCGCTGTCGCAGAGCGAGCCGAAGTTCCAGTAGTAGCGGGCGGAAACCTGGAGCCTCCAGATCTCGACACCTCCGCCGAGTCCGAGGCCATACTCCATCTTGTTGAGGGCCGCCTTGGCCAGGTTGGTCTCCTTCATGCCGGCCGAAACCGTCTTGGAATTGAGGGCGAAGCCCACGAAAGGCTCAGCCATGAGATAGGGTCTGAACAGGATGAGGTCCGGTCCCCACTGCACCTGCACGGGGATTTCGAGATATCCGACCTTGGTGTCAAGGGCGTTGATGCCGGTGGTTATGTCGCCTGCGGCCACGTCCAGCTTGGCTCCCTTCATCTGATAGGTGACGGAAGGCTGGATCGAGAATCCGGCGATGAGCGGCAGCTGGAAGGTGAGTCCGGCGTGATAGAGCGAGTAGGACTCGGCCTTGAAGATGTTGGCGTCGGCGCTGGAAGAGGTGAAACCTCCGATTATGCCCCAGCGGGTCGTGCCTATGTTCTGTGCATTTGCGCCGGTGCCCACGCAGAGGGCGAGGGCGAATGCGGCGACGGCTGTCTTAAGAAATTTCATATCTATGCGTTGTTTTAAAGAATCTTGGAAAGTCTGGAAACTATGTCATCCTTGGGCACGAGGCCCACGCTCTTGTCCACGAGCTTGCCGTCCTTGAAATACAGCAGGGTGGGGATGCTCATGACGCGGTACTCCCCTGCGACCTCGTCGCAGTCGTCCACGTTGCACTTGACGACATCGACCCTGCCCTCATATTCCGAGGCCACCTCGTCCACCGTCGGCGAAAGAGCGCGGCAGGGGCCGCACCATGTGGCCCAGAAGTCCACGAGCACAGGATGCCCGGATGAAATTATCTCGCTGAAATTGCTGTTTGTAGCTACTTTTACCATAGTATGCAAATTTAGTTTATAAAAATCGAAAACGGACGCCCCGCAGGACAGGGAACGTTCCCCCGCCTCGCAAGGCATCCGGTTTTCACTGCAAAATACGGGCCCTACACCATGGATTCAATATTCCACATGAATGCGCGGAGTCCCAGGTCGGGATAGGCCTCATCCTTGGCATGAAGGTCGGACATGATGGCAGGAGCCAGCTCGTCCGGCACCATTGTCAGGATGGCGTTGTTCATCGTGGGCCATGCGTGGTCGCCGTAATGCGGCTCACCCTCGGCGTGGCCTCTGCCCTGGATGTTCTCCCATGAGGTGAAGCCCCTCTGGTTGTGCTCGTCCAGGATTTCGATGATCTCGTTGGCATATGCCTGATTGTATGATACAAATATCGCTTTCATTTCTTTCTGGTTTTATGCGGCCTTGATCTGCGCCTTTTTCTGCTGTCTGCGCTTCTCCTGGCGGGTTGCAAAGACACAATACATGGTCGGAATGAGGACCAGGGTGACCAGGGTCGAGATGGAAAGACCCCATGCCACGGTGACTCCCAGCGACTGCCACATCTCGGCGCCTTCTCCGTTGCCCACGGCCATAGGCACCATACCGAGCACGGTGGTGAGGGTGGTCATGAGGATAGGACGCAGACGGCTTCTGGCGGCGATCACGGTTGCCTCAAGCACCGACTTGCCTCTCTCACGCATAAGTATAGTGTAGTCTATCAGCACGATACCGTTCTTCACCACTATACCCAGCAGGATTATGATACCGATCAGGGCCATGACTCCGAGCGCCGTGCCCGTGATCCACAGTCCCAGGAACACTCCCACGAACGCGAACGGCACCGAGAACATGATGACGAACGGGCTCATGAAGGACTCGAACTGGGAGGCCATGACCATATAGACCATGATCAGGATGAGCAGCATCAGCACTCCGAGATTCTTGAACATCTTCTGCTGGTCCTCATAGTCTCCGGAGATGGTCGTGCTGATGGTGTTCGGCATGTCGGTCTCGTCGATTATGGTGTTCACGGCGTCCACGGCCTCGCTGAGGGCCTTGCCCTTGGCGACTATGCCGGTGACGGAGATGTATCTCTCACGGTTCTTTCTCTCGATGGTCGGCGGCACCTTGGATTCCGTGATGCTTCCGAGATCCTTGATTCTGACAGGCTTGCCCTGGCCGTTGTAGATGACGACATTCTCGATGTCCTCCACGCTGCTTCTGTCGGCCTTCTCATATCTGACGCGGATGTCATACTCGTCTCCGTCCTCCCTGTAATAGGAGCCCACGGAACCGTTCATGGCTGCGCTGTACTCGGCGGCGGCGGTGGAAGAATTGAGGCCGTTGGCGGCAAGCTTGGTCCTGTCGAAGTCCACAAGATACTCCGGAGTGTACTCGTCGCGGCTGAGCACCACCTGGGTGAAGGCCTCGTTTTCGAGCATCTTGGCCTGAATGGCGCGGGCCACGTTCTCGGTCTCCTCGAAGTCATAGCCATAGACCTCCAGCTTGAGCGAGGAGGCACCGCCTACGCCGCCCATACCCTCGGTCACCGTACCCTTCTTGATCTCGGGGTACTCTCTCATGTCGGCTCGGATCACGTCGGCGAGCTCGGACGAAGAACGGTGTCTGGAAAGCTTTGAGCCTATGTTTATGTTCATGGAGATGATGTGCGAGCCGTTGTCCATCACGCTTGCGAGGGCGTTGTCGGAGCTGGCCTGTCCGAACCTGTACTGGAGCACCTGGATTTCGGGGATATCCTCCCTGATGCGCTCGGCGAAGTTGGTGACAAAGTCCTTGGTCACGTTCTGGGCCGTTCCCACGGGGAGCTGGATTTCAACCGTCAGACGGTCGGAGTCCTGGGTGGGGAAATACTCGGTCTTGAGGCCGGGGACAAAGAACACCACGGCCGCGATAAATATGCCGAAGGCGCTGAATATCACGGTCTTCCTGTGAGTCACAGCCCATGCGATTATCTTGGCGTAGACGTCGGATATCTTGCCGAGGAACTTCTCCACGGGGTCGAAGATGGCCCTGTGCAGCTTTCCGTTCTTGGGCTTGTTGCTCAGCATCTTGGAGCACATCATGGGCACCAGGGTAAGAGCCGCGGTGGTGGATATTATCATGATTATGCTCACAATCCATCCCAGCTGCTTGAACATGATTCCGGCCATTCCGGAGACCATGGTCAGGGGCAGGAACACGCAGAGCATGGTGAGGGTGGAAGCGATGACGGAGATACCCACCTCGGCAGTGCCGTGCACGGCGGCCTCCTTGGGCTTGTCACCCCTTTCAAGATGGGTGGACACGTTCTCCAGCACCACTATGGCATCGTCCACGACCATACCGATGGCTATGGAGAGTGCGGACATGGAGATGATGTTCAGGGTGTTGCCGGTCGCATATAGATAGACCAGCGAGCCCAGCAGGGCTATAGGTATGGAGAGCACGATGATGAACGTGGCCCTCCAGCGGCCCAGGAACACATACACCACGAGCATCACCACGAACAGCGTGATGAGAATGGTGTCGCGCAGGGAGTTGATGGTGTTCTGGATGGTCGTCGAGGAGTCGGCGATGGTGACGATCTCCACATCGGAAGGGAGGGTCTCCTGAATCTCGGCGAGTTTCTTCTTCACCGTCCTGATGACGTTCACGGTGTTGGATCCGGTCTGCTTCTGGATGGAGATCATGGCCGAACGGCGTCCGTTGGTGTAGGACTCCTGGTACTTCTCCTCCAGACCGTCATAGACCCTGGCCACGTCGCGCAGATACACGAGGTTGCCGTCGTGCGAGCCCACGACAATGTCAAGCAGCTCGCTCGGGTCCTCGAATTCCTTCTCCACGCGGAGAGTGTAGGACTCTCTTCCGATGTCCATGGTTCCGGAGGAGATATTCTTGTTCTCGGCCGAAATCACGGACGATATTCCGGTGATGGACAGGCCGTATGCGGCAAGCTTGTCAGGGTCGCAATAGACCTGGATCTCGCGCTCGGGGGCACCGATGACGGTGACCGATCCGACTCCGTTGACTCGTCCCAGAGGGGTGGTCACCTTGTCGTCGAGAATCTTCTCAAGCCCCTCGAAGCTCTCGTCCGCGGTGGCGGAGAGAATCATGATGGGCATGTCGTCCATGCTGAACTTGAACAGGAACGGAGTGGAGGCTCCCGACGGGAGGCTCTGGCTCACCATGTCCAGCTTGTCTCGTATGTTGTTACAGGCCTCGTCGATGTCGGTTCCATACTCGAATTCAAGTGAGACCACCGATATGTTTTCCTTCGACGCCGAGGTCAGGTTCTTAAGGTTCTCCACGCTGTTGAGCGTGTTCTCCAGCACCTTGGTAAGGTTGGTTTCTATATCTGCTGCGCTCGCCCCCTGATAGGAGGACATCACCATCACCATGTTCGCGTCGAAGTCCGGATACTGGGCGATGCTGGTGTTGACGAGCGAGAAGACGCCGAATATCGCGAAGGCCGTGAATATCAGGGCCGTCGTGACCGGTTTGTTGACTGCGCTTCTGAATATGCTCATATCTTTTCTGCTGCAATGATTATTCGGCGACCTTCACCTTGCTGCCGTCCCTGAGGTTGGCGCTTCCCTTGGTGGCCACCACGTCTCCCTCGGACAGGCCGGAGAGGATCTCATAGCTGTCTCCGACATGTCTTCCGATACCGACAAGCACGCTCTTCACGGTGTTGTCGCTCTGCAGGACAAAGACGAATCTCTGTCCGGAACCCTGCTGCTTGACCACTGCCTCATCGGGCACGACCACGCTGCGGTTGACGCCGAAGGTGACTGCCACCTTGGCATACATTCCGGGACGGAGGGCCCTGTCAGAGTTGGGCACCTGGACCTCGGCGGTGAAGGTGTGGGAAGTCTGGTCTATGGTAGGATAGAGGAGGGTGATCTTACCCTCGAATGTGCGTCCGGGGATGGCGTCGGTCGTGATGGAGACCTTGTCACCCTTGTGGACCTTGGTGTAGTCGGACTCGGAGATGCCCACAAGAAGCTTGACGGGAGTGATCTGCTGGACCACATAGATGGGGCTTCCCATGGAGTACATGTCACCCTTGTCATAGTTCCTGGCGGAGATGACGCCGCTGATGGGCGAACGGAGCACGGAGTTCTCGAGAAGGTTCTCATAGGTGGTCTTGCTCACGTCGCAGGCGAGGACCGCGGAATCATAGTCGGACTTGGACACTCCGCCCTCTTCATAGAGGCTGCGGATGCGGGCCAGTTCGGTGGAGTCGTTGGCATATTTGAGCTTGGCCTGGACAGTGGACACCTTGTCCATCTCGGCGAGGATCTGACCCTTGGAGACATAGTCTCCGACCTCCACATTGATCTTCTGGATTCTGAGCGAGCTCTGGGGGGCGATGTTGTTCACCGCATAGGCCTCCACAGTGGAGGAATAGCTCTCGTCCTGCACCACGTCCTGGCTGACGGCGGTGGCCACATTGATGAGGGTGGCTTCGTCGGTCTTGACCGCGTCGGCGGCCTTCTCGGAAGTTTTACCGCCGCAACCTGCGGCTGCAAGAGCCAGGCTGAAAAGCAGGATAGTTCTGATTGACTTGTTCATATTGCGTTATTTCTTTGTTATCTGGAATTTGTGTTCAGTCTGTCGAGAGCCACCGAGCCCTCGTCGTCGAGGAAGTCGTGGCCGAGTGTCTTCTCAAGGTTGGACTTGGCCACCATATAGTCATAGACGGCCTGCGACCTGGAGAGCTCGGCCTGGGTGAGGGTGAGACGGGCGTCGTTGAGGTCGGTGAGAGTGCTCTTTCCCACATTGAAGGACTTCGTGGAGATGTCATAGGCCTTCTGGGCCAGCTCCACGGCGTCGAGAGCGGAATAGTAGCTCTTCATGTCGGTCTCCATGGAAGTGAGATACTGCCTGACCGATATCTTCAGCTGGCGCTCGGTATCGACCCTCTGCAGGTCGAGCTCGGCCTGGTTGACCTTGGCCTGACGGACGTCATTGTAGCGCTTTCCGCCCGAGAAGATGGGGATGGACAGCGAAAGTCCGGCATAGGAATAGGGGGACCACTTGTAGTTGGAGAACTTGAAGTCGTTCTCCATCGCATATATGCTGTAGGAATAAGAGACCGCGAGGGTGGGCAGATAGGCATATTTCTGCATCTGCACCGTCTTGGCGAGCTGCTCTGCCTGGATGGCGAGCTGGCGGAGCGAGGTGTTGCCCGAAAGGTCGGAATTCTCGTCCTCGGACATATATCTCATCTCGGCTGCATAGTCGTCGAGGCTGCCGGCCACGTCCATGTCCATGTCGAGGTCCACTCCCATGACGGCCTTGAGCTGCCACAGGGCGAGGATCACCTGGCTCTCGGAGCTATAGACGTTAGGGACGGCTGCGGCCACATTGGCCTTGGCCCTGGTGTATTCGAGCTCGGAAGCCTTGCCGGCGTTGTATTTCTTCTCGGCCAGGCCGAAGTTCTCCACTGCGTTCTCATAGACGTCCTTGTACACCTTGAAGGCCTCCTTGGCGAGAAGCACGGCATAATAGGCCTGCTTCACCTGGGTGACCATGTCGAGCCTGGAGGAACGGGCCTGCTCCACGGCGAGCTCCACGGCGTCGCCGGAAATCTGGATGCTCTTCCAGAGCTGGGCGTTGACTATGGGCAGGCTGGCCGAAACGCCGGCGTTGAAGGTGTTCCAGCGGCCGACCGAGAATCCTGCGGCGGATGTCGAAGAACCGGAATCGCCGGAATCGGTGCCGTCAGAGCCGTCGGAGCCGTCGGAACCGGACTCATCCGAACCGCCGGTGCCCATGCCGCCCATGGCACTGGAATCTATGTCCATATACATCACCTGCTTCTTGATGGTCCTCTGGTAGGAGCCGGTGGCGTCCACCTGGGGGAAGAGGGATGCATAGGTGCCTTTCTTGGCATATTCCGCCTTTTCGATCTCCTTGTCGGCGACCTTGACGGACACATTTTCGCTGAGCGCCACCTTGAGGGCGTCCTCAAGGCTGAGAACCACTGTCCCGGACGTGTCGGTCACGGCCGGCGCTTCTCCGTCGATGTACTGGGCCGAAGCTGCAGCGGGGAACAGAGCTGCCGCCGTGGCCAGCAAGAGAATGCTTAATCTTTTTTTCATATCTGTCATTTGTGTTTTTTCTTGGCGTTGTCCTGAAGAGCCCGCATCTCCTCCCAGCCCTTGGGGGTGAGGAGGCAGTGCAGCGCCATGTCTTCGAAGGAGGCATACAGCGACTTCGCGGAGCGCTTTCTGCCGCCATAGATGAAGTCGCCCTTCAGATATCTGCTTATGGAATCGTGAATCATGGCCAGAATCAGGACCACGACGTCCATGTCGATGTCGCTGCGGAAACTGCCGTCTCTGGCGCCGGCCTGCAGATAGGCCATGACTTCCTTGGTGCGGAGTTCCCTGACCTTTCTGGTGTGTTCCACGAATGTGTCGTGATAGTACTTCTCGATGTCGCAGCTCACCTTCTCGGAAAGCACGAACTCTCCCCTGGGCCTGTAGTTCACGAAGAAGAACAGCATCTCCACGCAGGTCTTCCCCTCGCACACGGAATCGATGGTCTCCTTCACCTGAACCAGGTGAAGGTCAATCATTTCACCCACGAGTGCCTCCTTGCTGCCATAGTACTGGTAGAAAGTCTTCTTGGAGATTCCGAGCTCATGGCAGATTTCATCGACGCTCACGTCGCGCACTCCCCTTTTCGAGAAGAGGCTCTTCGCAACGCCGAGAATCTGTCTTTTTAAAGTGTCATGAACCATTGTTGTCAAACGGTGTCTCTATCCGACACGACGCGCATCGGAGTTGCAAAGATATTGCCAATATGCGTGATTTTTCCTGATTTCTGACATTTTTTCAGCGCAGCCCAAAAACGAAGAAAGCGGTTACCCGCTGTGAGTCAACCGCTTAAAATGTAAAAACTCGGAAACTCAAAAAGTTTCCGAGTTTTCAAATAGTCTGATTTATCGTTTAAATACTCTTCGTTTTATATGCAGGTTCCGGCGTTCTCCTGACATAGGCATAGACCAGAAACGCTATTCCGAGCAATACGAACGGGATGCTGAGCAGCTGGCCCATGTTCAGTTTCATTCCGGCCTCGAAGGCCACCTGGTCGTTCTTGATGAACTCGATCAGGAACCTCATTCCGAAGCAGCCGGTGAGGAAAAATCCCACATAGAAGCCGCGGAAGGTCCTGTCCAGACGGAACTTATATATAAGTATAAGCGCCACGCCGAGCAGGAGATAGGTGAAGGCCTCATAGAGCTGGGTGGGATGGTGCGGCAGACGCTCAGGGTCATCGGCAATGGCGGGATTGATGTTCCGCTCGAAGATGAAGCCCCAGGGGAGGTCGGTCACGCGTCCATAGATTTCGGAGTTGAAGAGATTGCCCAGCCTGATGAAGAAGGCGGCGAAGGCCACGGCTATCGCCAGATGGTCGATGAGCCAGAGGAAGTCGAAGCCGTTCTTCTTGCCGTAATGCTTTGTGAACCACCACATTCCCAGGAACAGGGCTATG
The DNA here is from genome assembly GCA_964538395.1 of uncultured Muribaculaceae bacterium. Classification (GTDB taxonomy): domain Bacteria; phylum Bacteroidota; class Bacteroidia; order Bacteroidales; family UBA932; genus Cryptobacteroides. The sequence goes on along the minus strand of CAZIFT010000001.1, from coordinate 66,257 downwards.
GTGCCTCCATGGCTGGCGAGTCCGCCCTTCCACGGCATGAATATCTCCTTGAAGCCTTGCCAGCTTCCGAGATAGTAGTCAGGCTGATAGAAGAGGCAGTGTCCGAGACGGGCACCCACTATGGTGCATATGAGAAGAGTGAAAAGGAGAGGGTCAAGGAGTTCCTCCCTGATCCCCTCTCTTTTGAAAAACCACTTGAAAATATACCATCCGAGAATGAACCCGCTGACGAAAAGCAGGGAATACCAGCGTATCTCCAGACTCCCGAGATGAATCAGCACGGGGTCCATGTTCCAGCGGATGGCCAGCAGTCCGTTCATCGGCATGGAAGATTATTCCTCGATTGCGGCGATGCCGGGAAGAATCTTGCCCTCGATGGCCTCGAGCATTGCGCCGCCGCCGGTGGAGACATAGCTCACCTTCTCGGCATAGCCCATCTGGGTCACGGCTGCGACGGAGTCACCGCCGCCGACAAGCGTATAGGCGCCGTTCTTGGTGGCCTCTGCGAGGTCCTCGGCGATTGCGAGGGTTCCCTTTGCGAAGTTGGGCAGCTCGAACACGCCCACGGGGCCGTTCCAGAGCACGGTCTTGGAAGAGAGGATGATCTTCTTCCAGTTCTCGAGGGACTCTTCGGAAGCGTCCATTCCCTCCCATCCGTCAGGAATCTCGTTGATGGGATAGACCTTGCGGGGAGCGTCGTTGCTGAATTCCTGTGCGCAGACGGTTGCAACCGACAGGCTGAGGTTCACGCCCTTCTCCTTGGCCTCCTTGATGATCTCGAGTGCATCGGGGATGAGCTCGTCCTCGTGGAGGGAGTTTCCGATGTGGCCGCCCTGGGCCTTGATGAAGGTGTAGCCCATTCCGCCGCCGATGATGAGGTTGTCCACCTTGCCGAGCAGGTTCTTGAGAACTGCGAGCTTGGAGGAAACCTTGGAGCCGCCGATGATGGCGGTGAAGGGACGGCGGGCGTTCTTGAGAACGTTGTCGATGGCCTTGACCTCGCCCTCCATCAGGTAGCCGAACATCTTGTCGTTAGGGAAGTATTTGGCTATCAGAGCGGTGGAACCATGTGCACGGTGTGCTGTTCCGAAGGCGTCGTTGATGTAGCAGTCGGCATAGGAAGCGAGCTTCTTGACGAACTCCTTCTGGCTTGCCTTGACAGCGGCCTTTGCGGCTGCCTTTTCCTCGTCGGAAGCGTCCTCTGCGAGTCCTCTGGGCTTGCCTTCCTCTTCGGCATAGAAGCGGAGGTTCTCAAGCAGGAGAGCCTCGCCGGGCTTGAGGGCTGCCACCTGGGCGTCGGCCTTCATGCAGTCATCGGCAAATTTCACATCCACTCCGAGGCACTCGGACACATGGGCGACAATATGCTTGAGGGAATATTTGGGATCCACTTTCTTGGGCCTTCCGAGATGTGACATGATGATGAGGGAACCGCCCTCGGAAAGGACTTTCTTGAGGGTGGGCATGGCACGGCGGATGCGGGTATCATCCGTAATGTTGAAGTTCTCGTCGAGAGGAACGTTGAAATCGACTCTGATGATGGCTTTTTTGCCTTTGAAGTCGTAGCTGTCAATGTGCTGTTGCATATGTCAAAAAATTAAAACTTTCTCAAAGGTGCAAATTTAGTCATTTCCCCGATTTCTCGAGACTTTTGAGCGCCCGTTTTTGATTTTGTCGGTTTAACCTTACCTTTGCGTGAAAAATTCTGAGACAAATGGCTGTTGAATACCCTTCCGGCTGGAAAGACTATGAACTCCTGGACTGCGGCGGCTTCGAGAAACTCGAAAGGTTCGGCGCATACACTCTCATCCGTCCCGAGCCCAAGGCTCTGTGGGACAAGAGCATGAGCGATGCGCAGTGGGCCCGTGCGGCGCAGGTGCGATTCCGCCCGGGAGCGGGTTTCGGCAAGGCCGGCAAGGAAGACAGCGGAACGTGGGAGATGCTCGGAAAGATGAACGACCGCTGGTTCATCCGCTACGGCGGGGCAGGCGGACCGGATTTCTCGCTCCGGCTGGGCCTGACGTCGTTCAAGCATGTGGGGGTATTCCCCGAGCAGGCGCCCAACTGGGATTATATCTATGCGAATACCCGCACCCTGGTCTCGAAGGCCCGTGAGGCGGGGGCTCCTGTCCCGAAGGTTCTCAATCTGTTTGCATACACCGGAGCGGCGTCGCTGGCCGCGAAGGCCGCCGGGGCCGAAGTGACTCATCTCGACTCGGTCAGGCAGGTGGTGACATGGGCGAGGGAGAATATGGAGCGCAGCGGGATGGACGGCATCCGCTGGGTGGTGGAGGACGCGATGAAGTTCGCCCGCAGGGAGCAGCGCCGCGGCAACAGCTATCAGGGGATAATTCTGGACCCTCCGGCCTATGGGCACGGTCCCGACGGGGAGAAGTGGAAGCTGGACGAGTGTCTGTTCGACATGCTTAAGACTGTTTCGGGCATACTCGCGCCGAAGGACAGTTTCATGGTCTTGAATCTCTATTCCAACGGCTATTCGGCCGCCCTGGGCGAGACTCTGGTGAGGGAGGCCTTCGGCATCGCGAAAAACTCTCCCGCCGAGATCGTCAGCGGAGAGCTCGCTCTGTCCGACCGCTCCGGCAAAGTCCTGCCCCTCAGCATAGTAATCCGCCTCCGTCGATAATCCGCCCTCCGGGCTGACACTAAAAAAGGATGGCTAAATTAGTCATCCTTTTTTGTATTTGATTTCTGGCATCGGCTGTCTGTTCCGGGACCTGTGCCGCCCGCGGCCTTGTTGACGATGGACCGCCGCTTTGCGTTTAGAAAGGCGGTCCTCAGATCGCCCGGCGGTGCGGGTATTTTGCCGCTGGCGAAGCCAGTCAGGCAACAATGCGGGAGCAAGGAGCCGCGGGGGACGTTACGGGGGCAGGGCCCCCGTCAACAAGGGATGAGCGAAGCGAAGGTCTCCGGAGCAGACAGCCGGATGCCTGCTCCAGGCTACTGCTGGTCGGAGATGCCGCCGCCGTAGAGGTCCACCATGGACGAGAGCGCCTTCACCAGCTTGTCCCCGAGCTCCTCGGCACCATAAATCTTGAGAGTGTCGGACAGATAGTAGAGACAGTTCACGCAAAGCTCCACCTCATTGGCCGCATACTCATAGAACTCCAGATAGAAGTTGATGGTGGTAAGCAGCTGTTCGGAATAGGCCGTTGCCAGCGCAAGGCCCTTCTCATTCGCGCCCAGCTTATAATAGGTCTCGATGATATTGATCACGTCCACATCGTTGCGGTAAAAGCCGAAGCACACGGACTCCAGCGGGAAAGTCTCCGCCGGAACACTCTCCATGCCCTTGTCGAGCATGGCCAGAGCCTCGTCATTGCGGCCCAGCTTCATCAGCTCCTGCGCCGCGGTCAGGAACAGATTCCTCTGCGGCAGCACACCCAGGAAGGTGTAATAGTTCTGATAGTCAACATAGTAGTCGTTCCTCTTCAGAGCGTCCCACGAATAGACGTCATTGATCAGATGCACCAGCCTGTCCACATCGCATTTGCCTATGCCCTTCTCGGCGCTTATGGTGTTGCGTATGGGCACGAACTTGCTGGTGAATCCCTCATACATGAGATAATCCTTTATGCCCATGTTGAGGTCGCCGCCCTGGCTGAGCATGTTTATGGGACGGTCCCACTGATAGCCGTCCAGAATGTCCAGCATGAACAGCTCGCCCTTGGTGAGATAATTCTTGTCCTTGGGGATGGTGAGCACTATCTCGTCCGGGATGGAATCGGCATATTCCTGAGGGAGAATGCCATACTTAAGGACATTTTCCTTGTTCACGGGTATGCTGAACCGGCGCGACACTATATAGTCCACCTTGTTGCCGTCATCGAGAAGCACCTTGGCGTCCGGATGACGGAATATGGCCATAACCTCCGACAGAGGAATCACCTTGTCCCTGGTGTCATAGATTCTCACAAGGTCATTGGTTCCGGAGAGATACTGCGTGTCGGGGACCTTCAGGTCCAGCGGACGGGAGTCATTGATGGCATACCTCATCTGGTGGATATACCAGTCGGTGCCGAGCAGCGAGGTGTTGACAACCCTGACGTCGGTGCGGATTCCCTCCACCTCCTGGGCATACCAGAGCGGGAAGGTATCGTTGTCTCCGTGGGTGATGAGCATTCCCTGCTCCCCCACTCCGCTGAGATAGTTGGAAGCCATCTCCACTGCGGTCCTTCTGTTGCTCCTGTCATGGTCGTCCCAGTTCTGGGCCGCCATAAGGGCCGGAACAAAGAGGCACACGACTCCGACTGCGGCGTTCATGCCGGCCGACGCGGGCTTCTTGAGCGCGGCTCCGAGCCATTCGGCAGCGGCGGCCACGGCCAGACCCGTCCATATCGCGAAGGCATAGAAAGATCCCGCATAGGCATAATCCCTCTCGCGCACCTGATAGGGCGGCTGGTTGAGATATATGACTATGGCTATGCCGGTCATGAAGAACAGCAGGAAAGTCACCCAGCAGCCGCGCTTGTCCCTGTCGAACTGGAAGAAGAGTCCCAGAAGTCCGAGCAGGAGCGGCAGCAGATAGTAATGGTTCTTGCCCTTGTTTTCGGACAGGATCTTGGGGGCGTCGCTCTGGTCGCCCAGGCGGGCCTTGTCAAGGAAGCCGATTCCGCTCTCCCAGTTGCCATAGAACAGGTCGCCGGGGCTGGGGGCATGGATGTCGTTCTGCCTTCCGGCGAAGTTCCACATGAAATATCTCCAGTACATCCAGTTGAGCTGGAAGTCGAAGAAGAACTTCATGTTGGAGCCGAAGGTGGGCTTCTTATAGTCAGCTCCGGGGACTATGTCGCCCTTGCCGTCCATATAGGACTGGTAGAACTGGATATATTTCTCGTCGGTGCCCGCCCACATTCTGGGGAAGAGCATCTTGCCCTCGGGGGCGTATTTCGCATCGACCGGCCCCTTGACCTTCTTGTACTTGCCGTCTATGAGGGTCCAGTAGTCCACGGTGTAGAGCTCGCCGTAGGGAGCGCCGAAATACTGGCCGTAGAGCAGAGGCGTGGAGCCGTACTGCTCGCGGGAAAGGTAGCGCACCAGGGCGAAGGCGTTGTCGGGCTGGTTCTCGTTGGTGGGGGTCATCACCGAAGAACGGATTATGACTATGCTGAACAGCGAGAAGCCCACGACTATGGAGGTGAGGCAGAGGGTCACGGTGGTCCAGAGGACCTTGCGGGCCTTGTGGAGGGCGGAAGTGCCCCAGAATCCGGCCACCAGGAGGGCGGCCAGGAAGAAGGCGGCGCCGCTGTTGACCGGCAGGCCGAGAGTGTTCACGAAGAAGATGTCCACATAGGCGGCCATCTTGGGCAGGTCGGGGATCAGGAAGAAGACCATGACGCCCAGGATGAGGACGGAAAGGCCCATCATGCCGACGCACTGCCAGAAGGTGTAGCCGCCTTCGGGCCTGAGCCGGTAGTAGTACATGAACACGAGGGCCGGAATGGCCAGCAGGTTGAGCAGATGCACGCCTATGGAAAGACCCATCAGGAAGGATATCAGCACGATCCAGCGGTTGGCATAGGGCGAGTCGGCCTGGTCATACCACTTGGTCATGGCCCACACGACCATGGCCGTGAAGAGCGACGACATCGCATAGACCTCGGCCTCCACAGCGGAGAACCAGAAGGTGTCCGAGAAGCAGTAGATGAGGGCGCCCACCACGCCGCTTCCGAATATGGCCACAGCTCCGGCGGGAGTGTATTTCCCGTCCTCGCCGGCCTTGACGAGCCTCTTGGCGAAGAAGACTATGGTCAGATAGAGGAAGAATATGGTCAGGGCCGAGCACAGGGCGCTCATGGCGTTGACAGCCACCGCGGCATGCGCGCCGTCGGTGAACATGGTGAAGAAGCGGGCGATGAGCTGGAACACGGGGTTTCCCGGCGGATGGCCCACCTCAAGCTTGTATGAGGACGCTATGAATTCGCCGCAGTCCCAGAACGAGGCGGTCGGCTCTATTGTGGAGAGATATGTGAAGGCTGAAATCAGCAGCACCATCCCGGCGCATATCCTGTTCCACAGATTGAATTTCTTCTCTTCCATTTCGTGATTTTGGAGCTATGTTTCCGCATATGCGGACATTCTGACAAAGATATACAAGAATCGCTATCTTTGCAAAAGTGCGCTGCGCACAGGCTTGCGCATAACCCGAAAATCCCTATTATGGCAGACAACGACTGGAAGAAAAGGCTCGGCGTGGTGTATTCCACCAACTCCGATTTTCAATATGACGAAGGCGCCGCCGAGGAGCGGGAGACGCTTCCTCCCGGGGAGCAGAAGCTCACCGTGACCATCGACAGAAAGGGCCGCGGCGGAAAGCAGGTGACCCTGGTGAGCGGATTCTGCGGAAAGGAGGAGGACCTGAAGGAGCTGGGCAGGCTGCTGAAGGTCAAGTGCGGGGTGGGCGGTTCCGCCAAGGACGGGGAGATCACAGTCCAGGGCGACTTCCGGGACAGGGTCACGGAGCTGCTCCGCGAGATGGGCTACAAGGCCAAGAGGGGGAACTGACATGGCGCCCGTTCCTGCAGACTGGAGCGCGGTGCCGCTCAACTGCGTGCTCATGTCGGGAGCCGCCGTCTTCGCCATGTTCCAGATCAGGGACCTGGTGGAGATAGCGCCCTATCTGTTCCGCGGGCTGACCAGGGACAAGACGCTGATCGAGACCGAGGACAACCTGCACCTGCGCCAGGAGCGTAACATGGTCGCGCTGGCCGCGAAGTTCTTTTTCTGCCTTATGGCCGCGCGGCTCGGGTTCCTTTCCTTCGGCCTGGAGGGAGCGGCCGCCACTCTGGCGACGCTCGGCAGCCTTGCGGTCTATTCCGTTCTGCGCCGCGCCGCATCGGCCGCACTCGAGCGCAAAGCCGGCAACAGAGAGGCCTACAGGGCATCTTTCGGCCTGTTCGACAACTTCATCACCGTCCTGGCCACAGTCGCAGGGGCGACCTTGTGGGCCGGCAGCCTGCTGGGGTCGGATCCGGAGTCCATAAGGATGACTTTTCTGAACGAAACGGTGGTGGCTGCGGCCATTTTCGTCCTTCGCAAATCCGAAATATTGTTTTCTTTCTGCAATCCGTTGAAAGCTTTTTTGTACCTTTGCACGCTTGAATTGATTCCGGCAGGCATACTTGTTGCCGCAGCTGTTCTTTTTTAGAAGCTGGTACAATATGAAGGTAAATAAGATCATCATTTCGCAGGCCGCCCCTATGGACCAGACTCCATACACGGCGCTCAGAGAAAAATACGGAGTGCAGATCGACTTCCGTCCGTTCTTTCTCATCGAGCCCCTTTCCTCCAGGGAATTCAGGGCGCAGAGGCTGGCGATTCTGGACTATACGGCCATCGTTTTCTCGGCCAGACACACAATAGACGCGTTTTTCCGGCTTTGTGACGAGCTCAGGATAAAGATTCCCGAGACCATGAAGTATTTCTGCAGCACCGAGGCTGTCGCTCTCTATCTGCAGAAGCACATAGTCTTCCGCAAGAGGAAGATTTTCTTCGGCACCGGGACTCCGGACTCGATCGTGGCCCAGATCGGCACCAAGCATAAGGACGAAAAGTTTCTCATCACCACCAATGCGGCGACGAGCAACGACACCATGACCAAGGCTTTCTCCTCGGCGGGGCTCGAGTTCACGATAGCCAATTTCGTGAAGCCGGTTTCCCAGGACCTCAGCGACGTGGACATCCATTCCTATGATGTGGTGGTGGTCTATAATCCCGCCGACCTGACCTCTCTCCAGGAGAATTTCAAGGAGTTCAAGCCCGAGGGGATTCAGTTCGTCACCTTCGGCCACGGGATTGTGAAGGCCATGGAGGACAACGGCTATCCCATCGCCATCAAGGCCCCCACTCCGGAGGCTCCCTCGGTGGCCAGGGCGCTGGCTCTCTATCTGGAAAAATCCGTCAACGAATAGCTCTCCTCCATGGGGAACACTCTTCCAAAGCGCGAGAGACTTCATTCCAAGTCCGATATTGACGCCCTTCTTTCAAAGGGGCGTTTTTTTCCTGCGGGCGAGATGAAGTACTGTGTCCGCAAGGGCACCGGGGAGAGCGTGAACAGGATACTGATTTCGGTGTCCAAGAAGTTTTTCCGCAGGGCGGTGAAGCGCAATCTTCTGAAGCGCCGCATCCGGGAGGCCTACCGCACCCGCAAGGATCTGCTTGAAGGCGGCGGCACGGACATTCTCTTTGTCTATTCCACGAAGGAAGTCCTTTCCTATGAGCGGATTGCGGCCATAGTGGAGGGCATTCTGCTGTCCGTCGGCAAGTCATGAGCGCGAAGGAGTTTCTGAAGAAGGCGTCCATCGCCCCTTTCGTGCTGCTGATCAGGTTCTATAAGGTCTGCATATCGCCATACACTCCGGCCAGCTGCCGTTTCACGCCCACCTGTTCCGAATATGCGCTGCAGGCGTTCCGCAAATGGGGCCCGTTCAAGGGATTGTATCTGAGCGTGCGCCGCATTCTGCGCTGTCATCCCTGGGGCGGAAGCGGCTATGACCCCGTTCCGTAACGGAAAATTCACTATCTTAGTGAACGGCATGCTAACAGAGCCGTTTTGAAATGGAATATCTGTCAAAAGAACGCCACGACCAGATTGTCGCGGAGCTTGAGTTTCTCATAAATGAGGAGTATCCCCGGATCAGGGAGGACCTCTCGGAAGCGCGGGCCCAGGGGGACCTGAGCGAGAATTTCGAATACCGTTCGGCCCGCAGGGCTCAGGGCAAGGCGATCAGCAGGATCCGTTTTCTGCAGAAGCTGCTGCGCTATTCGAGGGTGATTGACACTTCGGCGCTGCCCAAGGACCAGATCACGCTGCTCAGCAAGGTGACTTTCACCAATCTTTCGACCGATGCGCGGATGTGTTTCACGGTGGTGAGTCCCCATGAGATGGATCTCAGCAAGGGGAAGATTTCCTGCAAGTCGCCCATAGGCATGGCCCTGATGGGGCACAAGGCCGGCGACACCGTGGATGTCGATGCCCCCTCCGGCACCTTCCGCCTCAAAATCGAATCCGTCTCCCTCGATTAATAAGATGGAGGTGGTTCCACCCCGCGAAAAAAGGCCGGCCGAATTCGGCCGACCTTTTTTCGTCGGGGTACCGTGACTCGAACACGGGACCCTCTGGTCCCAAACCAGATGCGCTAGCCAACTGCGCCACACCCCGGAACAACGGACTGCAAAGATATGACGATTTCCGAAAAATTCAGCTATTTTTGTTCAATGACACAGACAACCATAGTCCGGGCAACTGGAATAAAGAAAAGCTTCGGCGCCCTCGAAGTCCTGAAAGGAATCGACTTCCAGGCGGAAAAAGGCGAAGTGGTCTCCATAATGGGAGCCTCCGGCGCCGGCAAATCCACTCTGCTCCAGATACTTGGCACACTGTCCACCCCGGACGGGGGCTCGCTGGAAATCGACGGCACCGATGTGCTCTCGCTGGGAAGCCGCGGCATCTCGTCCTTCAGAAACAGGAAAATCGGATTCGTCTTCCAGTCCCACCACCTGCTCCCCGAATTCACCGCAATCGAAAACGTGATGATTCCCGCCTTCATCGCCGGACGCACGGCAAAAGACGCCGGGGCGGCCGCTGAAAAGCTGCTCGGAGACATGGGCCTGGCCGAGAGGATGAAGCACAAGCCCGGAGAACTGTCCGGAGGCGAGCAGCAGAGGGTGGCGATAGCCAGGGCCCTGATAAACTCGCCGGCCGTGATTTTCGCCGACGAGCCCACCGGCAATCTGGACAGCGTCACCAAGGGCGAAATCCACCGACTCATCTTCTCTCTGAGGGAATCCCTCGGCCAGACCTTCGTGATCGTGACCCACGACCCCGAGCTGGCCGCAATGTGCGACCGGACCGTGCACATAAAGGACGGCATGATCGAAGCCTAGCATATGCCCGGGCTATTCCAGTTCAAGCGGTTCTCCCTGAAAAACGAACGCTCCGCGATGAAAGTCAACACGGACGGCGTCCTGCTGGGCGCGGCCGTGGAGCTGAAGCCGCGGGAGGGCTTCCGGGTGCTGGACGCCGGGACCGGGACCGGAGTCATAGCCCTGATGGTCGCCCAGCGCCTCGCCGAAATGGTCAAAGACTTCAGTGTCAAGGGCATAGACATAGACGTTCCTTCGGCCGAAGAGGCCGCCGAGAACTTCGCCGCATCGCCGTGGGCCGGCCATATGGAGGCCGAAAAGCTTCCCCTCCGGAAATGCACCGGGGTCTATGACCTGATAATCTCCAACCCGCCCTACTACGACGGCACCCTCACCAACCCCGACGGCCGGAAAAACCTCGCCCGTCACGCGGCCCTGGCCGGCTCCGAAAGCGCCACACTGTGGAGCCCGGACGCATCAGCACCGGCAGAGCAGGCGATGTCCTACCGGACTCTTACGGCATATGCCGCAGAGCATCTGGCCGAAGACGGCACTCTGGCCATGATACTGCCCGCCGCCTGCGAAAGGGACGTGCTCCGATATGCCGCGTCGTTCGGACTCTTCCCCGAAAGCCTGCTCCATGTGTGCGCATCGGAAAAGAAGCCCCCGTACAGAATCGTCTTCCAGATGAAAAAGCGCCCCTCCGCAAACGCGGAAGGACGCACGATGAACAATATAATTAAATACAAAAAAAGCTGCGGCGAATACACTCCGGAATACAGGGCCCTGATGAAAGACTTCTACCTCTGGGCCTGACCGGCATCACTTGTCGTCCGAAGGCTTGTGAAGGCGGGAAATCTGCTGCCTCCTGAACTTCTCCTCGGCGACCACCATCCTGGCGATCTTCTCCTTGGATATTATCCCCGAATAGCGCGCAATCTGCGAAGTCTCGGCATTGTTCCGGGCCTTGAGCGCGCTGATATAGGCGTTGAACTTGTTCTCTATCTCCTTCTCGGAAGCGTTCCCGTCAAGAGCCTTCTCAAGTGCAAAATAAGATTCCCCGACCTTGCGGAACAGATCCCTCTGCTCCCGTTCCAGCTGATTATAGACAGGCCAGAACTTCTCGGCCTCGGCCGGCGTGAGATCCATCTCGGCGGTGAAGAACGCGATCTTCTCGGCCATCATCTTCTCATACCACTCCTGCCTGTCCTTGTTCTTGTCAGAAGAATCGCCGTCTCCCGGTCCTGCGGCCGGCAGCGTGGCGCAAAAAAGCAGCGATGCCGAAAACACCGCCACAAGACATGAAACCCACTTATTCATCATACTGGTTCGCATAAGAAATCTGCTCAAGCGAAACTCCGGTCTCTATCAGATAGTTGACAACGTCCTCGCTGGTGGTGGACGCGTCGGAGATCACGGACGGGGCCCCGCTGTAAACCGCATAGGGATCCGTGTTGGGCGTGATCATATAGGCGTATTCCATATAGTCGCTCTCGCCCGACGACGGGCTGGCGGACTTTGTGGCCAGATTCAGGACAAAGGTGCCGCAGACGAAAAGAACGGCTATGGAAGCGGCGAGGGCCAAAAGCGGCCGGATCCTGGTCCACGCGGTCACCTCTTCCGCCTCGGTCCCGTCTTCGACAGGGATGCGGCGGAGCCTGGTCCGCAGGGAATCGAAATAACCCGGGGGCACTCCATAGATATTATTTCTGCTTTCGTCAGTCATCTGAATCCTGAAAAACGCTTTTAAAAACACTTATTAGACACCGGTTCGTCTCAAAAGTAAAAAGAAAAATTATTTTTTTTGCAGCTCGGCCCTGACTTTCTGTTCGGCTATATGGTAGGACGCCTTCAGCGAACCCACCGAGGTCTTGAGAATTTCGGAGATGTCCTCATACTTCATCTCGCTGAAATACCTCATCAGAAAAACGGCCTTCTGCTTGGGAGGAAGCGCGGACACCGCCTTCATCAGCAGCGCCTGGGCCTCGTCACCGTTGAAATAGGGATCCCGCGCGCACACGTCGTCGCCCGCCGACAGGCTCTTGAAACTGAGAACCGAGCGGAGCCTCTGGCGGCGCAGGAAATTCAGGGATTCATTGGTGGCTATCCTCCAGAGCCAAGTATAAAGCCGCGCTTCCCCCTTGAAAGAGGGCAGCGCGGTCCATACTTTTATGAATATCTCCTGCAGGAGGTCATCGGCATCCTCGTGGGACCCGACCATGTGACGGACATGCCAGTAAAGCTTCTCGCTGTAATTATCTACAATTGCGCCGAAAGCCTTCTCGAAGCCGTCCTCCCCTATCAGAGATATGATTTCAGATTCCGTCAAAACATCGACTTCACCTGGTTATAGACATTCTCAGCGGTGAAACCGAGCTTCTCGTCAAGCACCTTGTAGGGAGCCGAATATCCGAAAGTCTCCAGTCCGAACACCTTTCCGCAGGGGCCCACAAGGCCTTCGAGCGTGCAGGGCAGTCCGGCGGTGAGGCCGAACACCTTCTTGCCGGCGGGCAGGACAGACTCCTGATACTCCCTGCTCTGGCAGCGGAAGAGTCCCTCGGAGGGAACGCTCACCACTCTCACGCGGATTCCGTCGCGGCGGAGAAGCTCTGCGCCGGCGGCAAGGGTGGACACCTCGGAACCGGAAGCGACCATCACCACATCGGGATCGCTGTCGGCACCGGCGACCACATAGGCGCCCTTGGCGGCCATTTCATAGTCGGTTCCGGCGGGAAGGGTCACGATGTTCTGGCGGGAGAAGATGAGTCCGGTGGGAGACTGGGTGTTCTCCATGGCCATCTTCCAGCAGACAGTGGTCTCATAGGAGTCGGCGGGACGCAGGACGAGCATAGCGTTGTGTCCGTCGTGGGTCTTGAGCTTCTCCATGAGGCGGATCTGGGCCTCCTGCTCCACAGGCTCATGGGTGGGTCCGTCCTCGCCCACGCGGAATGCGTCATGGGTCCAGATGAACTTCACGGGGAGCTTCATGAGAGCGGCCATGCGGATGGCGGGCTTCATATAGTCGGAGAACACGAAGAAGGTCGCGCATGCGGGGATGACGCCGCCGTGCAGGGCCATGCCTATGCAGCAGCAGGCCATCGTGAGCTCGGACACGCCGGCCTGGAGGAAGGCGCCGCTGAAATCGCCCTTGGCGAATGCGTGGGTCTTCTTGAGGAAGCCGTCGGTCTTGTCGGAGTTGGACAGGTCGGCCGAAGAGCAGACCATGTTCTCAACCTGCTCGGCGAGCACTCCGAGAACGGTGGCGGAAGCGCTTCTGGTGGCGTCGTTTTCCTTCTGTGCCACCTTGCTCCAGTCCACCTTGGGAGCCTCTCCGGAAAGCCAGGTCTTGAGTTTGGCGGCCTTCTCGGGATTGGCCTCGGCCCATTTCTTCTCCTCGGCATGCCTCTCGGCGCATATGCCCGAAAGCTCTGCGCGGCGGGCGTCATAGAGAGCCTTCACGTCGTCGAAGATCACAAAGGGGTTCTCAGGGTCGCCGCCGAGATTCTTTATGGTGTTGGCATAGGCCCCGTCTCCGAGCGGAGAACCGTGGGTCTTGCAGTTGTGCTCATAGGACGAGCCGTCGGCCTTGACGGCGCCCTTGCCCATCACGGTCTTGCCGATGATGAGGGTGGGACGCTCCTTTTCGGCTTTGGCCTCGTTGAGGGCGGCGCGGATGGCGGAAGCGTCGTTGCCGTTTATCTCTATGGTCTTCCATCCCCATGAACGGTACTTCATGGCGGTGTCCTCGCCGGTCACGGCGTCGCACTCGGTGGAGAGCTGGATGTCGTTGGAGTCATAGAACATCACAAGGTTGTCCAGTCCCAGCTTTCCTGCCAGACGGCCGGCGCCCTGGGAAATCTCCTCCTGCACTCCTCCGTCGGAAATATAGGCATAGACAGTCTCCTCGGAGAAGGTGGGGTTGCCGGTCCTGGCGGCCAGGAACTTGGCGGCGATGGCGGCGCCCACTGCGAACACATGTCCCTGTCCCAGAGGACCGGAAGTGTTCTCGATTCCGCGGGCTACATTGAGCTCGGGGTGTCCGTGGGTCGGGGATCCCCACTGGCGGAGCATCTTGAGCTCATCGATGGAGAATTTGCCGATCAGCGACAGCTGGGCATAGAGCATGGGGGCCATATGGCCGGGATCCAGGAAGAAGCGGTCGCGTCCCTCCCATTCGGGACGCTCGGGATCATAGCGAAGGAACTCGGAATAGAGCACGTTGATGAAATCTGCTCCGCCCATGGCTCCGCCGGGATGTCCGGACTTGGCTTTTTCGACCATGGATGCGGCAAGGATGCGGATATTGTCAGCCGCATGGTTGAGAACTTTGATGTCGTTTGCCATAATCTTGCTGTTTTACTTGTTGATCTTTTCTGTGGAACCGCCCAGTTCAAGCGAAGGCTTGAGGACGATCTTCTGGGGAGCCGCGCCGCCGATCATGTCGAGCAGCAGGCTCACGGACTTTTCGCCCAGCTCGCGCAGAGGCTGCACGATGTGGGAGACGGTGGTGGAATAGAGGCTGTAGATGTCGCTCTCGTCGAAGCCCACGATGGCCAGGTCCTGAGGGGTCCTGAGACCGAGCTTCTTCATGGCGGCGAGCACCTGAGCCGAAAGGGAATATGTCGGCAGGAACAGGCCCTGGACGCCTCTGGACACCGCGTCCTTCACAATCTTCTCCACGTCATCGGAAGCGGTTCCATAGGTAGTGTAATGGACCTTGACTCCGTCATAGAGGTCGTTGTCCATCATCGCCTTGCGGTAGCCGTTCTCTCTTTCGGAGAAGCTGGAGATGCCGAGGGTGTAGGAAATCATCTCGACCTTCTTGTAGCCGTTGTCAATCATGGTCTGGGTGGCCATATGGCCGGCGGCCACGTCGTCGAGAAGCACTTTGCCCACAAAGTCTATGTTCTCGATGTCACGGTCAAGCAGCACAACCGGAATCTTGGCGTCGGTGGCGTGGGAGAGGGCTGACTCTCCGTTGGTGCAGGGGGCCACGATGAGACCGTCCACATTGTGGGCCAGCACTGCGTCCACGACGCTGGCCAGCTTCTCGGCGCTCTCCTCGGAACTCGCGAAGAACACGGTGTATCCGGCCTTGTTGGCCTCTTCCTCGATGCAGCGGGAAATGCCGGCGAAGAACTTGTTGGAAATGTCGTTGGGGATCACGGCGATGGTGTGCGACCTTCCGCTTCTCAGCGAAGCGGCGGCGTAGTTTCTCCTGTAGCCGAGCCTGCTGGCGACCTCGAGCACTCTCTGGGCGGTGTTGTGATTGACGGGGCAGTCAAGCTTGCCGTCCGGACCGCGTCTTGCGTTCATCACGAAAGACACGAGAGTTACAGACACTCCCGCCTCTCTCGCGACGTCCCTGATTGTGATTCTTTTCATATTGCGAGATTTTTATGATTTTCTAATACCTCGGGAGTATGCCCTTGTCAATCAGGACCTCCGCTATCTGCACGGCGTTGGTGGCGGCACCCTTGCGGATGTTGTCGGAAACGCACCAGAAGTTGATTCCGGACTTGATGGTGGTGTCCCTCCTCAGGCGGCCCACAAACACGTCGTCCTTGCCGAGCGCATTGATGGGCATGGGATACACGTTGTTGGCGGGATCGTCCTGCACGGTCACTCCGGGAGTGTTCTTCCAGACCGACCTGATTTCGTCGAGCGAGCCGAACTCCTTCTCGAACTCCAGGTTTATGGACTCGGAATGGCCTCCGAGCACGGGAACGCGCGCGCAGGTGGGGCTCACGGCCACGCTCTGGTCGTTGAGAATCTTGTGGGTCTCGTTGACCATCTTCTCCTCCTCTTTGGTGTAGCCGTTCTCCAGGAACACGTCGATGTGGGGGATTATGTTCTCGTCGATCGGATGGGGGAACTTGGCCTTATATTCGCCCCACTTCTTTCCGCCCCTTTCCTGCTCCATCTGGTAAACGGCCTTGCTGCCGGCGCCGGTGACGGACTGATAGGTGGAGACCACTATCCTCTTCACGCCATAGAGCCTGTGGAGAGGCGCCACGGGGAGAAGCATCTGGATCGTGGAACAGTTGGGGTTGGCGATGATGTAGTCCCTTGCCGAGAGGATCTCCCCGTTGACTTCGGGGACCACCAGCTTCTTGGTGGGGTCCTGTCTCCAGCAGGAGGAGTTGTCCACCACGCGGCAGCCCACTTCGGCGAACTTCGGGGCCAGCTCCCTGGAAGCGCCGGCTCCGGCCGAGAATATGGCCAGGTCGGGACGGGCGGCTATGGCGTCGTCGGCGCTCATGACCGTATATTCCTTTCCGTCAAATGTGACTTTCTTTCCAACCGAACGCTCAGAGGCGACGGGATAAAATTCGCTGACCGGAAAATGTCTTTCCGCGAGGACCTCCATCATCCTGGTACCCACCAGGCCGGTCACTCCAACTACTGCTACTTTCATTTTACTGTCTTATTACTACCTCAAATATTTCTCTTGCATATGCCCGCATTACATCAGAATGTCGTTCAGCACTCCGCTGGCCGTCTGATAGGCACCGGCGCCGGCGCCCTGCACCACGAGCGGGGACGGATAGAAGTCGGTGGTGATGATGGCGGAATTGTTGGTCCCCTCCAGGTTGAACAGGGGATGCCCGGGTCCTATGGACTTGAGGCCCATGGAGGCCTTATAGCCGTCCGGAGTCTTCACGAGGGAAGCGATGAATCTCTGTCTCAGGCCCTTGGAAGCGGCCTCATGATAGGAAGCGGCGAACTTCTCCTCCGAAGCGGCGAGCTTCTCGAAGAACTCGGGGACCTTGCCCTTGAAGAACTCGGGGCCGAGCACAGGGTCTATGTCCACATCGGCCTCGTCTATGGCGGCGCCGGCTTCGCGGCTGATTATCAGCAGTTTCCTCAGCACATCGCGGCCGCTGAGGTCCAGCCTCGGGTCGGGCTCGGAATATCCGGCCTCCTGGGCATGGCGCACCACGTCGCAGAAGGTCTTTCCGTCCTCTCCGCCGCGATAGGTGGAGAAGATATAGTTCAGCGTGCCGGAGAGCACGGCCTCGATCCTGGAGATTCCGTCGCCGGAGTTTACGCTCCTGGAGATGGACTCGAGGATGGGCAGCGCGGCGCCCACGGTGGTCTCATATCTGAGCGACACCCCGTTGGCCACTGCGGCCGTCTTGAGAGCCTTATACTGCTTGTAGGGGGCGGCGAAGGTGATCTTGTTGCTGGCCACCACGGAATAGCCGTTCTCGAAAAGGTTGATGTACTTGTAGGAGATGTCCGAGCTGGCGGTGCAGTCCACGAACACCGAATTCTGCAGGGCCGTCTCGGAAAGGACCTCGAAGAAGGCCTCGTCGGCGGCGCTCTTTCCGGCTGCCAGCTGGGCGTCTATGTCCTTGAGGCTCAAGCCCTCTTTGTTGAAGATATACTTGCGGCTGTTGGAAAGGCCCGCAAGATGAAGCTTCTTTCCGGTGCGCTCGGCGATGGCGTCGCGGTTCTTGGCGAGAATGTCCAGGAAGGCCTGGCCCACGGTGCCGTAGCCGGCTATGAACAGGTTGATATCCTTATATCTGGATTTCTCGAAGAATTCGTTGTGGATATACTTTATGGCGGGACGGACCTCGTCGGAGGACACTATCACCGATATGTTCCTCTCGGTGGAGCCCTGGGCGACGGCCCTCACGGCCACGCTCCTTCTGCCGAGGGCGGCCATCATCCTGCCGGTGGTTCCCTCATGGCCCAGCATGTCGTTGCCCACGAGGCAGACTATGGAATAGCCGGTCTCCACCTTGAGGGAGTTGAGCTTGCCGAGGGAAATCTCATAGGCGAAGCACCTGTCCACGGCCTCCTTGGCCTTGGCTGCGTCCTTCTCGGAGACGGCCACGCACATGGTGTTCACCGAAGATGCCTGGGTGATGAGTATGATGCTGATGTCGTTCTCGCTGAGGGTCTGGAAGAGCCTGTAGGAGAAGCCGGTGCCTCCGACCATGCCGCTGCCCTCAAGCGAGAGGAGGGCGATGTTGTCGGAATTGGATATGCCTATGATGTTGTTGGAATTCCTGGGCGGGTTCTGCTCTATGACCGTGCCTTCTCCGGCGGGGTCGAAGGTGCATTTCACATAGATCGGGATGCGCTCCTTGACGACAGGCTGTATGGTCGGGGGATAGATGACCTTGGCACCGAAATGGGACAGCTCCAGGGCGGCCCTGTAGGAGATGTGCTTTATCAGGGTGGCCGAAGGGACGATCTTGGGGTCGGCGGTCATCATTCCGGGCACGTCTTTCCAGGTCTCGAGAGCCCTGGCCTTGCTGCCGACGGCATAGAGGGAAGCCGAATAGTCCGAGCCTCCGCGGCCGAGAGTCACCATCCTGCCCTTGGCGTCGGACCCGATGAAGCCCGGGGCCACGAAAAGGGTCTTGATGGGGTTGTCCTCGATCATCTTCTCCACATTGGCATAGGTGGTCTTGAAATCCACCACGCTCTTGCCGCCTTCCTCAACGGTGCGGATGATTTCCCTGCTGTCCACCCACTTGGTGGGGATGCCCACCGAAGCCATCTTGGTGGCGAGAATGCGGCTGGAAAGGAGCTCGCCGCAGCCCTGGATGGCGTCCAGGCTGGTCTTGCTCAGCTCTCCGAGCAGGCAGACTCCGTGTGCGATGCTGCCGAGATATCCGAAGACCTCGTCGCACGCCTCGAGGGACTCCTCATGCTTCTCTATGGGCAGAAGGGTCTCTATTATCCTGTGATGCCTCTCGCGGTAGTCCTCGAGTATGTCTTTGTAGGACTCGTCCTTCTCCGAGGCAAGTTTTCCTATCTTGATCAGCGCGTCGGTGAACCCCGCTATGGCCGAAACCACGACTATTGAGTTGTCCCTTGCCACTGCGGCGGCTATGATGTCGGCGCACTGGGACATGCTCGCGGCGTCAGCCACGGATGTGCCTCCGAATTTCAGTACCTGCATATATTCTGTCTCTGTGTTCGGTCCCGCGGATGCGGAACGCGGTTGTTAATTATCGTTGTCTATCTCTTTCAAAATCGGTGCGAGAATCTCCGTAATCTGGTCGTATTCAAGCAAAAATCCGTCATGACCGTAATGGGAGCTTATCATCCGGTAGTCCGCGCCGGGAATCATGCCCGCCATCTCCTCCATCTCATAGGGCGGGAAGATCACGTCGGAATCTATGGACACCACCACCGTCCGGGCCTTGACCGTGGAAAGAGCGGCCCTGAGGCCTCCCCTGCCGCGTCCGGTGTTGTGGCTGTCCAGCGCATAGGAAAGATACCAGTAGGAATAGGCGTCGAAACGGGCGGTCAGCTTGTCGCCCTGATGCTGCTGGTAGGAAGCGGCGCGGCATGCGAAAAGCGTGTCGTCGTCGGCCTCGAACTGCTTGCGGTTGTAGCCGTCCTCGCTGCGGTAGGAAAGCAGCGCGATGGAGCGGGCGCACTTGAGCCCGGCCTTGCCGCCTTCCAGGCTTTCGCACTTGCGGAAGGTGGAGTCTGCCTCCAGCGCCAGCCTCTGGGACTCCTCGAAGGCCGTGAGCCAGGGGGTGATCCTGGCAAGAGTGGCCATGAATGCGGCCCTGCGGACCACATCGGGATACATGACGCAATATTCTATGGCCTGGAAGCCGCCTATGCTGGCCCCGACCATAAGGTCAATCCTGTCCACGCCGGCATGTCTGCGCACTATGTCCAGAGCGCGGACTATGTCCCTGACGGTGACTTTGGGGAAATCGAAATAAAAGGGCTTTCCGGTGGCCGGATTCACGCTTGCGGGGCTTGAGGAACCATAGCTCGACGCAAGCATGTTGCCGCATATGACGAAATATTTCTCTGTATCTATGAGCTTGCCGGGGCCGACGAGCTGCGGCCACCAGTCCGACGGGTCGGAATTGGCCGTGAGGGCATGGCATATCCAGATCACCTTGCGTCCGCGGACGCCTCCCTCCGAGCAATGATAGACGAGTTCAAGAGAGGGCAGGACCCCGCCCGCTTCGAACTCAAAAGGCCCGTTGTATATAAAACTGTGCTTTTCCAATGTCTAAAACGAATCTTCCGAAACGCTAAGATAGCAAGCAGTTTTGATTTTTAATAATTTTTCTTTAAAAATTTTAGTAGCCCCAGTTAAGAGGTTTAGACGACTGTCCTGAGCGGAATTCCGGAGCCGTTACTCCCAGCAGTCGAGATGCAGATTGGGGAAAAGGGAGCGGTGGAAGACCGGCTCTTTGATCCCCGCCTTCTTCTGCGAGCAGTAGTCTTCCAGCAGGCGGAAGGCATAGCCGCTCAGGAGGGATATGGCCACCAGGTTGCAGGCCGTGATCAGAGCCATGAACAGGTCTCCGATGCTCCAGACCAGGTCCAGACTGGCGAATGCGCCGAAAACGACGACGACTCCGCCCGAGAAGATGCGGTATATGGTGAGCACATATTTCTTTTTGGTCAGGAAGCGGATGTTCACCTCGCCATAGTAATAGTTGCCGATTATGCTGCTGTAGGCGAAGAGGAATATGGCCGCGGCGACGAAGTATTTTCCGAAAGGCCCGATTTCGGCCTCGAGCGATGCCTGGGTGAGGGCGATGCCGTTCAGTCCGGAGGTGGTGTCAAGCCCGCTGAAGAGGATGATGAAGGCGGTGCAGCTGCAGACCAGAAGCGTGTCCGTGAACACTCCGAGAGCCTGGATGAGGCCCTGTTTCACGGGATGGCTGGTGCTGGCGGTGGCGGCCACGTTGGGGGCCGAGCCTTCTCCGGCCTCGTTGGAGAACAGGCCGCGCTTGACGCCGTTCATGATGGTGGCGCCGATGCCGCCTCCGGCTATCTGTCTGATTCCGAATGCGTTTTCGAATATGAGACGGAACACGTCGGGAATCATTTCCGCGCGGGTGGCTATCACATAGACTGCAAGCACAAGATAGCCCAGCGCCATTATGGGCACCAGTATGCTGCTGACCTTGGCGATTCGCTGTATGCCGCCGAAGACCACCGCGAGCGATATGACGGCCAGGCCCACGCCGACGAGCCTCGGGTCAAAGCCGAAGGCCACGTCCAGCGCGCTGCAGACGGTGTTGCTCTGGATGGAATTGTAGGACAGGCCGAAGGTGAGGGATATCAGTATGGCGAAGAGCGCTGACATCCACGGTTTCTTCAGTCCCTGGAGGATATAATAGGCCGGACCTCCGATGTAGGAGTCCCTGGATTTCTTCTTGAAGAGCTGCGCGAGGGTGGACTCCACGAAGGCCGTGGAGGAATCGAGCAGAGCCACCACCCACATCCAGAACACCGCGCCGGGGCCGCCGACCGCTATGGCAGTGGCCACTCCGGCCAGGTTGCCGGTGCCCACCCTGGTGGCCACGGAGACCGCGAACGCCTGGAAGGACGAGACATGCTTGGTCCCGGATTCGTGTTTGGTGGTGGATTCTCCCAGCAGACGGAACATCTCCCCTATCATTCTGAACTGGACTCCCTTAGTCCTGATCGTGAACCAGAGCGCGGTGCCCAGGAGCACGGCGATCAGGATATAGGCCCAGAGAGCGTCGCTGACGGAGGTGATGATTTCGGTCATGTGGCTATGTTTTTAATGTCAATAAGGCAGACGGTCCATGTGGCGGTGCACGGCCGCCGATATGCGCTCAAGCGAGGAGCGGCTGTTGGCCGCGAGAAACATGTCCCCCTTGAGCAGGGACGGATGCCTGCCGTCGAAGTCGCAGAAGAAGCCGCCGGCCTCGTGCAGCACGAGAGAGGCCGCCGCATAGTCCCAGGGCATGAGCCTCATCTCGAAATAGAGCTCAACGAATCCGGCCGCCATGAGGCAGATTTCCAGGGCCGCCGAACCGTTGCGTCTGAGGTCGTTGCATCCGGAATAGATGTCGCGGATTATGTCGAAGCAGTAGCCGGCCCATTCCTTATGGTAGGTGCTGGCCGCCGTGAACAGGAGGCTGTTCTCGAAGCTGCGGGACGAGACATGGATGCTTTTCCCGTTCAGGAACGCGCCCTTGCCCTTCTCGGCGGAGAAGAGATAGCCCCTGCCCGGAGAATACACCACGCCCAGCACGACTTCCATCCTGTGGGCCAGGGCCACCGAAATGCAGCACTCCGGAATCCCGCGGCTGTAGTTCTGGGTCCCGTCTATGGGGTCCACGATCCAGACATATTCTTCGTCGAGGTCGTTGACGTCCTCCTCCTCGCAGAGGAATCCCGAGCCGGGGAGCAGCTTCGCGAGCCTGTCCACAAGAAACTCCTGCACGGCCAGGTCCG
Source organism: uncultured Muribaculaceae bacterium (assembly GCA_964538395.1). Taxonomy (GTDB): domain Bacteria; phylum Bacteroidota; class Bacteroidia; order Bacteroidales; family UBA932; genus Cryptobacteroides. The sequence goes on along the minus strand of CAZIFT010000001.1, from coordinate 44,162 downwards.
AAGAAGTCACCACGTTGGCGATTCCGTCCTTCTCCTTTATCTCGAAGCCTCCGGACGTCATGAGTCCGGAGGCTTCCTTTACTGTCTCTATTACTTTCTCTATCATCTTGCCGCGGTTATGCCAGGGCTATAAGCACGAGTATCTGGGCCATCAGCACTCTCAGGAACATGGTGAGAGGATAGACGGTGGCGTAGTTCACGGAAGTGTAGTCCGTTCCATATGCGTTCTGGGCGAATGCCAGGACGGCAGGGTCCGTGGTGCCTCCGGAGACCAGACCGCAGATTTGGTAGAAGTTCAGCTTGAACACATATCTGCCGAGCAGTCCGATGATCAGCACCGGGATTATGGTGATTATGGCTCCGTAGAGGATCCACCACCAGCCGCCTCCGAGGAGGGACGCCACAAAGTTGCGGCCTGCGCCGAGACCCACGGCGGCCATGAATATGGATATACCCACTTCGCGGAGCATCATGTTGGCGCTCATGGTAGTATAGGTGGTGATGCCCAGACGGGGACCGAAGCAGCCTATGAGTATGGCCACGATGAGCGGTCCGCCTGCAAGGCCGAGCTTGACGGGCTGGGGCAGTCCGGGGATCGCGATGGGGATGCAGCCGAGAAGGACTCCGAACACTATTCCCGCGAAGATGGGAATCATGTTGGGCTTGTTGAGGACGGAGACCTTGTTGCCCACGGTCCTTGCCACCTCTTCAATGCCCTTTTCGGGACCGACCACCTGAATCACGTCACCGAGCTGGAGAGTGAGCTCGCCTGTGGCGACAAGCTCGAGACCCGCTCTGACGACCCTGGTCACGGACACTCCATACAGCACTCTGAAATTGAGCGACTTGACCTTTCTTCCGGTGAGTTTGGAATTGGTCACGGAAAGGCGCTTGAATATGAGATTCTCCTCGCCCTCGGTCCAGTCCTTGAAATGCATCTGGACTTCCTCGCCGAACACGACCTTGACCTTGTCTATGTTTTTATGGCTGGTGACCACCAGCAGACGGTCGCCTTCCTGGAAGACGGTGTCCTGGGTGGGCATGAATTCCTTGCCGTCCCTGAGCAGACGGGATATGATGACCTCGTTCATGAGCTCGCTCTTCACCACGTCCCTGAGAGACTTGCCGTAGAGCGCGGGGTTGGACACTGCGCAATAGACTCTGACGGCGCTGTCGCCGGCGTCGGAGTTGAGGGCGTCAAGGGCGGCCTGCTCCTTGGCGAGGTCCACCTTGAATGCCGACTTGAATATCATAAGGAGGGCCAGCACGCCGAGCACGCCTATAGGATAGGCCACGGCATATGCGGAAGCCAGGTTGCCGGAAATCTCTCCGCCTTCAGCCTGTCCCATGGAGTCTATCACAGTCTGCTGGGCGGCTCCGAGGCCGGGAGTGTTGGTGACTGCTCCGGACATGACGCCGACCATGGTCATGAGGTCTTCGCCGGTGAAGACATGGATCAGATAAGCGGCCAGGACGGCCATGAGCACGAGCAGGGTGGCGAGAAGGTTAAGCTTGAGGCCGCCGCTCTTGAAGGACTGGAAGAATCCGGGGCCGACCTGCAGACCGATTGACACCACGAACAGGATGAGGCCGAAGTCCTTCATGAAGGAGAGGACCCCCGCTTCGGGGATGAAACCGAAATGACCCATCAGAATGCCCACGAAGAGAATCCATGTGGACCCGATTGTCACGCCTTTGATTTTGAATTTACCGAGCCATAGTCCCACGGCGATGGCCAACGCGAACAGAAGAATCGAATATGCCGTTGCGCTTAACATAAGAAAGACTGTTTTTTACGGGGCACCTCACCCCTTTTTTCCAAAAATTTCCGCAAAAATAACGCTTTCTTTCTTTTGAACAAAAAGAGTGACTGCCAATCTTTCGACTAGCAGTCACTCTCCTTGAAGTGGTCCCAGCAGGGCATGATCCTGCGACCCCCTGATTATGAGTCAGATGCTCTAACCAACTGAGCTATGGGACCGGGTAACGGAGCTGATTTACTGCAAGCAATGTGCCACAGACAGCAACACAGCCCCGTTTTTTATCATAACCGCACAAGGCGGCGCGAAATCAGACCTTGATCTCAACCTCGACACCCGAAGGAAGCTCAAGCTTCATGAGGGAATCGACAGTCTTGGCGTTCGAATCGTCGATGTCAAGAAGCCTGCAGTAGGAGTTGAGCTCGAACTGCTCCCTGGATTTCTTGTTGACGAAGGTGGAACGGTTGACAGTGAAGATCTTGGTGCTTGTGGGAAGCGGAATGGGGCCGCAGACCTTGGCACCGGTGGAGGACACTGTATCGGCGATCTTCTTTGCTGACTTGTCAAGCAGCATATGATCGAATGATTTGAGTTTAATTCTTATTCTCTGACTCATATCAATTGTCTTCTGTTAAAAAATTACTCGTCGTCACTGTTCTTGTAACCGCTCTTCTCGATGATGTCCTTGGAAAGGTTTGCAGGGACCTCAGCGTAGTGGTCGAAGCTCATCGTGCTGGTGGCACGGCCGGAAGAAAGGGTTCTGAGAATCGTGACATAACCGAACTGCTCCGACAGGGGAACGAACGCCTTGATGACGCGTGCACCGTTGGCGGTGCTGTCCATGGCGTTGATCTGGCCGCGGCGGCGGTTGAGGTCACCGACAATGTCTCCCATGTACTCCTCGGGAGTAACGACTTCGAGATTCATGATAGGCTCCAGAATCACAGGCTTTGCCTTCGGGCAGGCATGACGGAAGGCCATGCGGGCTGCCATTTCGAACGAAAGCTGGTCGGAGTCCACAGGATGGAAGCTACCGTCAAGCAGCGTAACCTTGAGCGACTGGACCTCGTAGCCGGCGAGAACGCCGTTGGCCATGGCCGATTCGAAACCTTTCTGCACGGCGGGAACGAATTCCTTCGGAACGTTTCCTCCCTTGACCTGGTTGTCGAACTGAAGTCCTGTTGCGCCTTCGTCGGCAGGGCCGATTTCGACGACGATGTCAGCGAACTTACCGCGGCCGCCGGTCTGCTTCTTGAAGACCTCGCGGTGCTGGACAGGTGCTGTGATAGCCTCTTTATAGTTAACCTGGGGAGCGCCCTGGTTGATTTCAACTCCGAACTCACGGCGGAGACGGTCCACGATGATGTCAAGATGGAGCTCACCCATTCCGCTGATGACGGTCTGGCCGGTCTCATGGTCGGTCTTGACGGTGAATGTGGGATCCTCCTCGGCGAGTTTCGCAAGAGCGATTCCGAGCTTGTCAAGGTCGCCCTGGGTCTTGGGCTCCACTGCGATTCCGATCACGGGATCCGGGAACTTCATGGACTCGAGAGTGATGGGGTGTCCTTCGTCGCAGATGGTGTCTCCTGTGCGGAGATCCTTGAAACCGACTGCGGCGCAGATGTCACCGGCCTCGACAAAATCTATGGGGTTCTGATGGTTGGAGTGCATCTGGTACAGACGGGCAATCCTCTCCTTCTTGCCTGTGCGGGTGTTGAGGACATAGGAGCCGGCGTCCACTCTTCCGGAATATGCTCTGAAGAATGCCAGACGGCCCACGAACGGGTCTGTGGCAATCTTGAACACGAGTCCGCAGAAAGGCTCTGCGGCGGAAGGAAGGCGATTTTCCTTGTCTTCGGTGTGAGGGTTGACACCCTCGACTGCACCCTTGTCAAGAGGCGAAGGGAGATAGCGGACGACTGCGTCGAGCAGGAACTGCACACCCTTGTCCTTGAAGGACGATCCGCAGGTGGCGGGAATCAGCTGCATTGCAATGGTTCCCTTGCGGAGTGCTGCGATGATCTCGTCCTCGGAGAGGGAATCGGGATCCTCGAAGTATTTTTCCATGAGGGCCTCGTCGCACTCGGCGGCTGCCTCGACCAGCTTGTCTCTCCATCTCTCGACCTCGTCGTGCATCTCTGCGGGAACCTCCTCGATGGAGTAGTTCACGAGAGTGTCCTCAGTTCTGTAGTAGATGGCCTTTCTTGCGATAAGGTCCACGATACCCTTGAACTTGTCCTCGGATCCGATAGGGAGAGCGATGGGAACTGCGTTGGCACCGAGCTTCTGGTGAATCTCCTCGACACAGGCGAGGAAGTCAGCGCCCACACGGTCCATCTTGTTGACATAGGCAATCTTAGGAACGCCGTACTTGTCGGCCTGACGCCACACCGTCTCGGACTGGGGCTGAACCCTACCGACGGCGCAGAATGTGGCGACCGTTCCGTCAAGGACACGCAGCGAACGCTCCACCTCCACGGTGAAGTCCACGTGGCCGGGAGTGTCTATGAGGTTGATCTGATAGACCTGGTCGTTGTAGTGCCAGAACGCGGTCGTGGCTGCGGAAGTGATGGTGATACCTCTCTCCTGCTCCTGGACCATCCAGTCCATCGTGGCTCCTCCGTCATGGACCTCACCCATCCTGTGGATCTTTCCGGTGTAGTAAAGGATACGCTCGGAAGTGGTCGTCTTGCCGGCATCGATATGAGCCATGATGCCGATGTTCCTTGTGAATTTAAGATCTCTTTTAGCTGCCATCTGACAAACTCTCCATTAGAAGCGGAAGTGAGCGAATGCCTTGTTGGCCTCCGCCATTTTGTGCATATCCTCTTTTCTCTTGTATGCACCACCCTCATTGTTGTATGCCGCAACGATCTCTGCGGCGAGTTTTTCTGCCATCGAGTGGCCGGAACGCTTGCGGGCGAAGAGCACCATATTCTTCATGGACACCGACACTTTCCTTTCCGGTCTCAACTCTGTAGGCACCTGGAAGTTGGCTCCTCCGATACGGCGTGACTTGACCTCGACCTGAGGGGTCACGTTCTCAAGAGCCTTCCTCCAAATATCTAGAGGAGCCTTGTCAGAATCCTTCATCTTCTCGCCTACCATGTCAATGGCATCGTAAAAAATAGAATACGCGATACTCTTCTTTCCCTGCAACATAAGATTGTTCACGAAACGTGTAACGTTCACGTCGTGGAACTTGGGATCAGGAAGTAGAATCCTCTTTCTAGGCTTCGATTTTCTCATTGTAAGAAAAAAATTAAAGGTGATTACTTCTTAGATTTCTTTGGTCTCTTGGCGCCGTAGAGAGAACGCGACTGCGTCCTTCCTTCCACACCTGCCGTATCCAAAGCTCCTCTAAGGATGTGGTAACGCACACCGGGGAGGTCCTTCACACGGCCTCCGCGGACAAGCACGATGGAGTGCTCCTGGAGGTTGTGTCCTTCACCCGGAATGTAGGCGTTGACCTCTTTGGAGTTGGTGAGACGTACACGGGCAACCTTACGCATTGCAGAGTTAGGTTTCTTAGGTGTAGTGGTATACACACGTACGCACACACCCCTCTTCTGAGGGCACGCATCCAGTGCGCGGGACTTGCTTGAGCAAGCGGAAGTCTCGCGTCCTTTGCGGACTAATTGTTGAATTGTTGGCATAAATGATTGGAAATCTATTATTTATGTTCCCCATCATAATTTTGGGGACTGCAAATATACTCATAAAATTCAAAATATCAATTTCTTTACTAAAAATTTAAAAACTCCGAACCGGCTCTTTTTCAGCCCGTTCCCGCCGGATTCCGAGGCTCCGGAGGCCAATCCGGAGTGCGGGTCGCGGCGCCATATGTCAGGATTTTTTAGTTACTTGCGGCCATGATGACACAGAACATGATCCTGATCGCCGATTCCGGGTCCACCAAGACGGACTGGACCCTGCTGGACGGCGCCCCCGGGCGCAGAGCCATAAACGTATTCCGGAGCGGAGGCTGCAACCCGATGTATGCGGACACCCCCGCCCTGACCGAGACGCTCCGTCTGGCCATGCCCGCCGGAATGGCTCCCGAAAGCGTCGGGGAGGTGCATTTCTATGGCGCCGGGGTCAAGGGACCGGCGAGGGACAGGATGCTGGCGGCCCTGGGGACGGTGTTCCCTTCGGCGGAGCTGGAGGCCGAGTCGGACATGCTGGGCTGTGCCCGCGCCCTTCTGGGAGACGAAGCCGGATTCGCCGCCATTCTCGGCACCGGGATGAACTCCTGCAGCTATGACGGGAAGAACATAGTCTCATGCGTCCCCTCGCTGGGCTTCCTGCTCGGCGACGAGGGCGGAGCCGGATACATAGGCCGCCTGCTGCTGAGGGACTGCCTGAGGGGGACGGCGCCGGAAGAGGTGAGGCAGGGAGTGGCCGCGCTGCTCGGCGGCATGGACACGGCTCAGACCGTCGCCGCGCTCTACTCCAGCCCCAAGCCGAACGTGTTCTGCGCCGGGCTGTGCCGCTATGTCACTGACCATATGGCCGACATCCCCTATTGCCTGGACCTCGCCTCCGGTGCGTTCGACGCCTTCTTCGTCAATGTCCTGGGCCTGTATCCGGAGCTTTCGCGCATAGGCGAAATCGCATGCGGAAGCGCCCGCGCGGAAGACTTTGCCGACGCCCCCGTCGTGAACTTCACCGGCTCGGTGGCCTGCGTGTGCCGTGAGCTTCTGGAGAAAAAGGCCGCGGAATACGGGCTGCGCTGCGGCAGAATCCTGAAGTCGCCCATGGACGGGCTCACGGAATATCACCGCGGACATTAGCCCCGAATTCCGGAGCCATTTCAAAACAACTTCTTATATTTGTAATCGGAGAGCCGCAGATCCGCAAAAGCCGGGTCTGAACGGCTCCCGTTCCGCATATGCGGGACAACCAAAAGAAAAATACTGACACCAAAGGAGGCATGATGAAAAAGACTCTCTCTCTGATCGCCGCGCTCTGCGCCGGCTCGATGGTCTGCGGCGCGTCCGCGACACCCCCGCAAAAGGACGCTCCGTCCCGGGACCGTGAAAATTATGTGACGACGCCTGACTATGCCCAGGCGGCGAGGTTCTCCACGAAGATGACCTGGAAGATGGTCTTCTCCACCAAGATGACGCCGAACTGGTTCAAGAGCGGAGACAAGTTCTGGTACAGCTGGGAGACTTCGGAAGGGACGAGATATTATATAGTGGACCCCGCCACAGCCCGCAAGACCGAGGTCTTCGACATGGAAAAGCTGGCCATGGAGCTCACCGAAAAGGTCAAGGACCCCTTTGAGGCCAGGCATATCCCCATCAGCAACCTCCGCCTCAAGGACGACAAGGTCTTCACCTTCGACATCCGCAGCACCGCTGACATCCCGGACAAGGACGACAGCACCAAGACCGTGAAGAAGGTCTTCCACTTCGTCTATGACATCGCCGGCAAAAAGCTGAGCGAGACCGAGGAGGAAGAGAAGTCCAAATATCCTTCCTGGGCCTATGTGTCCCCGGACGGGACCACCGGAATCTATGTGAAGAACGAAAACCTCTTCTGCATGGACTCCACCTCCATGCGCAAGATTGTCGAGGACGAGAAGGACAGCACCGTCGTCGAGCGCCAGCTCACATTCGACGGCATCCCCGGCTTCGGCTATGGCCAGGACAGCTATAACGGCCGCACCGAGACCGACTCCACCAAGAGAATCGCCCCCTACTATGTCACATGGTCGCCCGATTCGAAACATTTCGCGGCCATAAGATGGGACATGAGGCCCATAAGCGAGCTCTGGGTGATCAACTCCCTGAGCATGCCGCGCCCCACCCTCGAGACCTATAAGTATCAGATGCCCGGCGAGCCCGGACCCCAGGAGACCCTCTATCTCTTCTCCATGCCGGACGGCACCCGCAGGGAGATAAAGAGCCACGCCTTCAAGGACCAGGACCTCAGCGTGCTGGAGGCCAAACCGACCGCGGCCGACAGCTATAAGGACTATTACACCTCCAGCTGGCTCGGCGACGAGAAGGGATTCTATCTCCAGAGACTCAGCCGCGACCTCAAGCGCATGGACCTGTGCTATGTCCCCGTGGACGGAGACTCCACCCATGTGGTGGTCCGCGAAAGGATGAATACCTATGTGGAGACTCGCAACCCCGTCTTCATCAAGGACGGAAAGCAGTTCATCCACTGGTCCGAGAGAAACGGCTGGGCCAACCTCTATCTTTATAATGCAGACGGCACCCTGGTCCGCAACCTCACCGAGGGCGCGTTCCATGTGGAGGACGTGCTGGCAGTGAACGAGGCCGCCGGATATGTGCTGTTCAGCGCCTGCGGAGTGCAGAAGGGCGAGAACCCCTACCAGATGCACACCTACAAGGTCCCGCTCGCGGGAGGCGCGATGGTGAAGCTGGACATGGACGACATGGACGTGCTCTCCACCTCCGACGACAAGGGACGCTGGTTCGTGGCCAACTATTCCAGAGTTGACGCCAAGCCCGCCGTCGCCCTCTACAACGCCGCCACCGGCAAGAAGGCCCTGGACCTCGAAGAGGCCGACCTCTCGCTGCTCTTCCAGGCCGGATACAAGTTCCCCGAGCGCTTCAAGGTGAAGGCCGCCGACGGAATCACTGACCTCTACGGCGTCATGTACAAGCCCTTCGACTTCGACTCCACCAAGGTCTATCCGATCTGTGACTATGTCTATCCCGGTCCCCAGGTGGAGGCCGTCAACATATCCTGGAGCTATGGCTTCTGCCGCACCGACAGGCTCGCGCAGCTGGGCTTCATAGTGGTGACCGTCGGCAACAGGGGCGGACACCCCAACCGCTCGAAATGGTACCACAACTACGGCTACGGCAATCTGCGCGACTATGGTCTTGAGGATCAGAAATATGCTCTCCAGCAGCTCATCGCACAGCACCCGTACATCGACGGCGAGAGAGTCGGCATCCACGGACACTCCGGCGGCGGATTCATGTCCACCGCGGCCATACTCACCTATCCCGACTTCTTCAAGGCCGCAGTGTCCTGCTCCGGCAACCACGACAACAGCATCTACAACCGCTGGTGGAGCGAGCAGCATCACGGAATCCTGGAGAAAGTCGATAAGGGCGACACCACCTTCGTCTATAGCATAGACACCAACCCCGAGCTCGCAAAGAACCTCAAGGGCCACCTGATGCTCTGGACCGGCGACATCGACAACAACGTCCATCCGGCCAACACCATCAGAGTGATTGACGCCCTGATAAAGGCCAACAAGAGATTCGACGTCATGTTCCTGCCCGGACAGAGGCACTCCTACGGCGACATGGACGACTATTTCTTCTGGAGAATGGCCGACTTCTACAGCGAATGGCTGATGGGAGACAGCAAGCGGGGCGAAGTGGATATAAAAGAACTGAATAACGACTGAGAAACCGTCCGGATGAATAATCCGGACGGATAAATGAATAAAAGGTCGAAACTGACCAAATCAGATGAAAAGAAAAAGCATTGTCTATGCGGCCGTCGCCGCGCTGCTTCTCGCCGGATGCAACGGCGGGACGGAGCTTAAGACAGATTTCTATGAGGCCGAGGCCACGGAGGCCGTGGCCGAAGGGGCTCTGGACTCGATAAGGGTCTCGGTAAGTCTGGAATATCCCGTGGGAGGAACCACCAAGGAGGCTCTGGACCATATGACCAGGCTCATAATCGGCAAGGGCATGGATTCCGAAGACACCGACATAGCCAAAGCCGTGGACGCATATATCCAGACCACGGTGGCCAACTACCGCGAGACCAATGCCGAGCTCTATGAGGAGATGGGCGAAGACGCCGCCGACCAGCTGGCCTGGGTGGACGAGCTCCGCGGATTCTTCTCCGACCGCTACAAGGACATAGCCACCTACACGCTGAAGACCTACACCGAATCCGGCGGCCCTCACGGCGACAATGACATATATTATATGAACCTGAACGTGACCGACGGCAATCTGGTCACCGAGAAGGACCTCTTCAAGGAAGGCTATGAGGCAAAGCTCAACACCCTGCTCACCAGCCATCTGCGCGAAGCTCTCCCGGACGAGGAGTCCTATGAGAGTCTCTTCGTGAAGGACATCGAGGCCAACGGCAACTTCCGCGTCTCGCCGGAGGGTCTGTATTATATATATGTGGCCTATGAGATAGGACCCTACTATCTCGGAGCCATAGAAGTGATGGTGCCCTGGTCGGAGCTCGAAGACATACTTGCATAATATTCGATTTATTCGAATAATTTCCGCATATACGCATTGTTTTATTCAAAATGGTGCGTATATTTGCGTCCCGAAGTTCCCTGCGGGACTGCGGAAAACAGAGTATATCACATGAGACTCAGCAAGAAACAGAGATTTGACGCCATCAAGGACGCGATTCTGAAAAACAAGATCAATTCCCAGGAAGGGCTCAGGGAGGTTCTCCTGAAACAGGGAATCGACATCTCCCAGGCCACCCTTTCCAGAGACCTTCAGACGATCGGGATAGTGAAGCACAAGGTGGAGAGCAGCTCCTACTACACCATTCCCGTGAGCACCTTCGAGAAGAGCCGGGTGGAAGCCTGCGTGAAGGGCATAGAGGTGAGCGGCAACATGGCCGTGGTGAAGACTCTGCCGGGGCATGCCAGCATGCTCGCGGTCCTGCTGGACTCGAAGAATCTGGACGAAGTGGTCGGAACCCTCGCCGGCGACGACACCATCTTTGTCCTGCTGCGCCAGGGCGTGACCCCCGAGCGCGCGAAAAAAGTGTTAGAATTATAGTATGAGCAACGACATTACTGTGGAGGTTGCCGGAGAACAGCACCTCAAATATGTAGATGAAATTCTGGAGACCATAGCCAGCGCCGCCAAAGTCAGAGGCACCGGCATCGCGAAGAGGAATCCGGAATATATGGTCCGCAAGATTATGGAGGCCAAGGCCGTGATAGCCCTCTGCGGGGAAAGGTTCGCGGGATTCAGCTACATCGAGACATGGGAGCACAAGCTCTATGTCACCACCTCGGGACTCATCGTCCACCCCGACTTCCGCGGAAGAGGCATAGCCAAGAGAATCAAGGACATGACCTTCACCCTGGCCAGGCTGCGCTGGCCCCATGCGAAGATATTCAGCCTCACCAGCGGCGCCGCCGTCATGGCCATGAACACCCAGCTGGGCTACAAGCCGGTCCCCTTCTCGGAGCTGACGACCGACGAGACGTTCTGGAAAGGCTGCGAGGGCTGCGTGAACGTGGACGTGCTCAAGAGGACGGGCGGCAAATACTGCATCTGCACCGGCATGCTCTTCGATCCGCAGGAGCATCTCCCCGCAAAGATTTCCGACAAGGACCTGGAGCGGATCAGAAAAATTGATATGAAACTTGACAATGAATAGCATGAAAAAGAAAGTTGTGGTCGCTTTCAGCGGCGGGCTTGACACATCCTATACGGTGATGTATCTCGCCAAGGAAATGGGATATGAGGTCTATGCGGCATGCGCCGACACCGGCGGATTCAGCGCCGCCCAGCTCAAGGCCAACGAAGAGAATGCCTATAAGCTCGGTGCCACCAGATATGTGACCCTGGACGTCACCAAGGAGTACTATGAGAAGAGCCTGAAATACATGATCTTCGGAAACGTGCTCCGCAACGGCACCTACCCCATCTCGGTGTCTTCCGAGCGCATTTTCCAGGGCATGGCCATAGCCCGCTATGCCAAGGAGATCGGCGCCGACGCAATAGCCCACGGCAGCACCGGAGCCGGCAACGACCAGGTGCGCTTCGACATGACCTTCCTCGTGATGTGCCCGGGCATGGAGATAATCACCCTCACCCGCGACAACAACCTCAGCCGCAAGGAGGAAGTCGATTACCTGAACGCCCACGGCTTCAAGGCCGACTTCACCCGCCTGAAATATTCCTACAACGTGGGCATCTGGGGAACATCCATCTGCGGAGGCGAGATCCTCGACTCCAAGCAGGGCCTTCCCGAGAGCGCCTATCTCAAGCAGGTGACCAAGACCGGCAGCGAAATCCTGAGCCTCACCTTCGAGAAGGGCGAGCTCACGGCCGTGAACGGCAAGAAATATGACGATCACATCGAGGCCATCAAGGAGGTCGAGAAGATCGGTTCGGCCTATGGAATCGGCCGTGACATGCATGTGGGCGACACCATCATAGGCATAAAGGGCCGCGTCGGCTTCGAGGCCGCCGCCCCCATGCTCATCATCGGAGCCCACAAGTTCCTCGAGAAATTCACCCTCAGCAAATGGCAGCAGTACTGGAAGGAGCAGGTGGCCAACTGGTATGGAATGTTCCTCCACGAGAGCCAGTATCTGGAGCCTGTGATGCCCGACATCGAGGCCATGCTGACCAGCAGCCAGAGGAATGTCAACGGCACGGTCACCCTGGAGCTCCGCCCGCTGAGCTTCTCCACCGTGGGAGTGGACACTCCCGACGACCTCGTGAAGAACAAGCTCGGAGAATATGGCGAAGGCGCCAAGGGATGGACCTCGGAGGACGCCAAGGGCTTCATCAAAGTGCTGAGCACCCCGCTGCGCGCCTACTATCTCGCACATCCCGACGAAATACGCTAGTCCCATGGTGAGAGTCGGAATACTGGGAGCTGCCGGATACACCGGAGGAGAGCTCATCCGTCTGCTGGTGAACCACCCGGAGGCGGAGATAGTCTTCGCCGCCAGCGAATCCAACGCCGGAGTGCCGGTGTGCGATGTCCATGAGGGTCTGGTCGGAGACACCGACCTGGTCTTCAGCGCCGACATGCCCTTCGACAAGGTGGACGTGGTGTTCTTCTGCTTCGGCCACGGCAAGAGCGAGGCCTTCCTGAAGGAGCACCCCATCCCGGGAGGGGTGAAGATAATAGACCTGGCGCAGGACTTCCGCATAGCCGCCCCCACCCATGACTTCATCTATGGCCTGCCGGAGCTGAACAGGGAAAAGATCCGCGGCTGCAGCCATCTGGCCAACCCCGGATGCTTCGCGACCTGCATCCAGCTGGGCCTGCTGCCCCTGGCCAAGGCCGGGCTGCTGAAGAGCGACGTGAGCGTGAACGCCATCACCGGAAGCACCGGTGCCGGACAGAAACCCTCCGCCACCACCCATTTCAGCTGGAGAAGCGGCAACATGAGCATCTATAAGGTGTTCACCCATCAGCATCTGCACGAAATCCGCCAGTCGCTGACCTCTCTTCAGGGCGAACTGCCCTGCAGCATAGACTTCATCCCCTACAGGGGCGACTTCGCAAGGGGCATCTTCTGCACCAGCGTGGTCCGCTTCGAGGGCGAAGAGGGTTCCGCCGCCAATCCGGACGCGGAGACTCTGGCAAAACTGTACACGGACTTCTACTCCGGCTCCGCCTTCACGCGCTACACGGACAGGAGCCTGGACCTGAAGCAGGTGACCGGGACCAACAAAGGCCTGGTGCATATAGACAAATTCGGCAACAAGGCGGTGATCAGCAGCGTCATAGACAATCTGCTCAAGGGAGCCGCAGGACAGGCCGTCCAGAACATGAACCTCATGTTCTCCCTCCCGGAGGACGAGGGCCTCAGGCTCAAGGCGACCGCTTTTTAAAGACAAAGACACATGAATCTGTTCGACGTATATTCCCTTTTTGACGTGGTGCCCGAGAGAGCCGAGGGCTGCCGTGTCTGGGACAAGAACGGGACCGAGTACCTGGACCTCTACGGCGGCCACGCCGTGATCTCCATAGGACACAGCCACCCGCACTATATCGAGGCCATCACGGAGCAGCTCCATAAGATAGCCTTCTATTCCAACAGCGTCATCAACCCGCTTCAGGAGGAACTCGCCGCAAAGCTCGGGGAGTTCTGCGGCTATCCCGACTACTCCCTCTTCCTCGACAACTCGGGGGCGGAGTCCAACGAGAACGCCATGAAGCTCGCCTCCTTCCACACCGGAAAGGACAGGATAGTGGCCTTCCGCCACAGCTTCCACGGTCGCACGTCCGGAGCCGTCGCGGTGACCGACAACCCCGCCATAGTCTCGCCCTTCAACGCCTCGCACAAGGTCACCTTCTGCGACCTTGAGGACGTGGCCGCAGTGGAGCAGGCCCTCAGGGGCGGCGATGTGGCCGGCGTGATAATCGAGGGCATACAGGGCTGCGGAGGCATCAACATCCCTTCGGACGGGTTCATGAAGGAGCTTGAGAGACTGTGCCGCCACTACGGCGCCGTGCTGATTCTGGACGAGGTGCAGAGCGGCTGCGGCAGGACCGGAAAATATTTCGCCCACCAGTGGAACGGCATACGCCCGGGCATAATCACCATGGCCAAGGGCATAGCCAACGGCTTCCCCTGCGGCGGAATCCTGATTTCGCCCGAATTCCAGGCCAAGAAAGGCATGCTGGGAACCACTTTCGGAGGAAACTATCTGGCAATGGCCGGAGCCCTGGCCGTGCTGGACGTGATGAAGGAAGAGCATCTGATCGAGAACGCCCTCAAGGTGGGCGAATATCTCAAGGCCAACATCCCCGCATCCCCGAAGATCAGGGAGGTGAGAGGAAAGGGCCTCATGCTCGGAATCGAGTTCAACGAGGACGTGGCGCCCATAAGGAAGGAGCTTCTCTATGACAGGCACATCTTCACCGGCGTGGCCGGCAAGAGGATGGTCCGCCTGCTGGCCCCGCTGTGCCTGAAGACGGAACAGGCCGCGGTCTTCACAAACGCGTTAAAAGAAATACTTGACAAATGAGACAATTTTTCCACGTATCTGACATAGGCGACCTCCACAAGGCCCTGGAAGAGGCCAAGGAGGTCAAGGCCAATCCCTTCGCATGGAAGAAGCTGGGACAGGACAAGACCATAATGCTGGTCTTCTTCAACAACAGCCTCCGCACCAGGCTGAGCAGCCAGAAGGCGGCCCTGAACCTGGGCATGAACCCCATAGTGCTCAATATCGGACAGGAGAGCTGGAAGCTCGAGACCGAGATGGGCGTGGTCATGGACGGAGACAAGTCGGAGCATCTCAGGGAGGCCATCCCCGTGATCGGCAGCTACTGCGACCTCATCGGCATACGCTCCTTCGCCGGCCTCACCGACAGAGAGTATGACTATCAGGAGACCGTCCTGCGCCAGTTCCAGGAGTACAGCGGACGTCCCGTGATCAGCCTCGAATCGGCCACGGTGCATCCCTGCCAGGCCTTCGCCGACCTCATCACCATCGAGGAATACAAGAAGAAAAAACGCCCCAAGGTGGTGCTCTCGTGGGCTCCCCACCCGAAGTCCCTCCCCCAGGCAGTGCCCAACTCGTTCGCCGAGTGGATGAGGGCCGCCGATGTGGATTTCGTGGTGACTCATCCCCACGGATATGAGCTCGACCCCGCCTTCGTAGGCGACGCCAAAGTGGAATATGACCAGATGAAGGCCTTCGAGGGCGCGGATTTCATCTATGCCAAGAACTGGAGCTGCCCCGGAGTGACCAATCCCGCGGACTATGGCAAGATCCTCAGCAAGGACATGAGCTGGACCGTGGACAAGAAGCATATGGACGTGACCGACAACGCCTTCTTCATGCACTGCCTTCCCGTGAGAAGGAACATGATAGTGTCCGATGAGGTGATCGACGCTCCCACAAGTCTGGTGATTCCGGAAGCCGCCAACAGAGCGGTGTCAGCCCAGGTGGTAATGAAGAGAATGCTGGAATCGCTGTAGGAAGATGGTGAAAGTCAATATAATAAAAGTAGGCGGGAAGATAGTGGAAGACTCTCTCCCCGCCTTTCTGGACACTTTCGTCAAGGTTCAGGGCCCCAAAGTGCTGGTCCACGGCGGCGGACGCACCGCCACCGCGATGGCCGCCAAGCTGGGCATAGAGACTAAAATGGTCGGAGGCCGCAGAATCACCGACAAGCCCATGCTCGACGTGGTGACCATGGTCTATGGCGGTCTGGTGAACAAGAACATAGTCGCCTCCCTCCAGGAGCGCGGAGTGAATGCCATAGGCCTCACCGGCGCGGACATGAACCTGATGCTCAGCGACAAGCGTCCTGTCGGAGAGGTGGACTACGGCTATGTGGGAGATGTGCGCAAGGTCAATGCCGCCGCGCTGGCGTCCTTCATCGAAGGCGGAGCGGTGCCGGTGCTCGCACCCCTCACCCATGACGGCAAGGGCCACATCCTGAACACCAATGCAGACACCATAGCCGCAGAGGCCGCGAAGGCACTCGCCTCCATGTTCCAGGTCACCCTGACCTATTGCTTCGAGATGCCCGGAGTCCTTTCCGACCCGGAGAACCCGGAGTCCGTGATTCCCGAGATCACTCCTGAAAGCTTCAAGGCTCTCGTGGCTGACGGGACGGTGTCCGGCGGCATGATCCCGAAGCTGGAGAACGCCATCGCCGCGCTGCGCGCAGGCGTGGACAGGGTTGTAATCACAAGCCCCGGCAATCCGGAAGGCGGCACCGTAATAACTCTCTGACGCAATGGACAATAAATATCTAGAACTGCTCAAGAGCCTCATCGCGGTCCCTTCCTTCAGCAGGGAGGAGGAGGCTGCGGCCGACATTCTCGAGGACTGGATGAAGTCTCAGGGAATCCCGGTGAACCGCCTGGGAAACAACCTGTGGACGGCGTCCGAGAAGCCCGGCGACAAACCGACCATGCTGCTCAACGCCCATCTGGACACGGTGAAGCCCTCTGCGGGATACACCAGGGACCCCTTCACCCCCGTGCTTGAGGACGGGAAGCTCTATGGTCTCGGCAGCAACGACGACGGCGGCTCGCTCATAGCCCTGCTGGCCGCATATCTCGAACTCATAAAGAAGCCGCAGCCCTACAGGCTGGTGTTCAGCGCGACGGCCGAGGAGGAAGTCAGCGGCCGCGGCGGACTGGACATGCTGCTGCCCGAGCTCGGCAGGATAGACCTCGGAATCATCGGCGAACCCACCGGAATGGAGATGGCAGTGGCCGAGAGAGGCCTGATGGTCCTGGACTGCGTGTCGCTCGGAAAAAGCGGCCATGCCGCCAGGGACGAGGGCAGAAACGCGATCTATGAGGCGCTGGGCGACCTGGAATGGTTCCAGAACTACCGCTTCGAGAAGAGGTCGGAGTTCCTGGGCCAGGTGAAGATGAGCGTGACCCAGATCAATGCCGGAACCCAGCACAATGTGATTCCGGACAAGTGCACTTTCGTGGTGGACGTCCGCCCCAACGGCATGTACACCAATCTGGAAGTGCTCCAGATAATAAAGAATGCGGTCAAGTGCCAGGTCAAGGAGAGGTCCACGAGGATCAACAGCTCCTGCATAGACCCTGAGCATCCCGTGGTCAGGAGAGGAAAGGAGCTGGGACTCGGCACCTTCGGTTCCCCGACCACCAGCAACCAGGCGCTGGTCTCCTTCCCCACGATCAAGATAGGCCCCGGAGACTCCGCGCGCTCGCATTCCGCCGACGAATACATAATGCCCTCCGAAATCGAAGAGGGACTGGACATTTACCTCCGTCTGCTCGACGGACTGAAAATAGACTAGACAATGGCAGAGAACAAACTGTGGGACAAGGGATTCAAGGTCGATGAGAAGATCGACCGCTTCACGGTCGGAAAAGACCGCGAGATGGACCGTTTCCTCGCTCCCTACGACATAATGGGCACCATGGCCCACATAACCATGCTCTCCGAAGTGGGACTGCTGCCGGAGGAGGACCTCCGCAAGCTGCTCCCCGAGATGAAGAAGCTCTACCGCAGCGCCCTCGCAGGTGAGCTGCAGATCGAGGACGGGGTGGAGGACATCCACTCCCAGGTGGAGCTCATGCTCACCAGGGCCCTTGGCGACACCGGCAAGAAGGTCCACACGGGCCGCTCCCGCAACGACCAGGTGATGGTGGACGTGAAGCTCTTCATCCGCGCCGAGATAGAGAAGACGGTGCGCAAGGCGCGCGCCCTCTTCGACGAGCTCCAGAAGAAGAGCGAGGCCTACAAGGACGTGATAATCCCCGGCTACACCCATCTGCAGGTGGCGATGCCCTCTTCGTTCGGGCTCTGGTTCGGGGCCTATGCGGAGAGCCTCACCGACGACATGCTCATGATGAGGGCCGCATGGGACATAAGCAACCAGAATCCTCTCGGAGCTGCCGCCGGCTACGGGTCTTCGGCGCCCCTGAACAGGACCAGGACCACCGAGCTGCTGGGCTTCGACGACCTGGACTATAATTCGGTCTATGCCCAGATGGGCCGCGGAAAGACCGAGCGCGCCGTGGCCTTCGCCTATGCCTCGATGGCCGAGACTCTCGGAAGGCTGGCCATGGACTGCTGCCTCTATACGAGCCAGAACTTCGGCTTCATCCATCTGCCGGACTCCCTCACGACGGGTTCCAGCATAATGCCGCACAAGAAGAACCCGGACGTGTTCGAGCTCATCAGGGCCCACTGCAACAAGATCCAGGGCGTGCCCGGCACCATAAGATACATCACCGGAAACCTGCCCTCGGGCTATTTCAGGGACATGCAGATAATCAAGGAAGTGTTCTTCCCGCTGTTCGCCGAGATGGACGACTGTCTGGACATAGCCGCCTATGCCGTGGAGAACATGGAGGTGAAGAAGGACATCATGAAGGACCCGAAATATGCCCTGGCCTACACTGTCGAGGAGGTCAACGACCTCGTGAAGAACGGAGTGCCCTTCAGGGACGCCTACAGGAAGGTGGGCGCGGAGGTGCAGAACGGCACCTTCGAGTACCACGGCACCCTTCACCACACTCATGAGGGCTCCATCGGAAACCTGTGCAACGACAGGATAAAGGACAAGATGGACCGCATAATGGGCGGGTTCACCTTTGACAGGGTCCATGCCGCCGTCGAAAAGCTTACGGAAGAATAATGAAGAAGACACCGAAATTCGTAACGGCCGACGAGGCCGTGCAGGCCGTACAGAGCCACGACCACATACATCTCGGGAGCATAGCGAGCGTCCCGTTCGCGCTGGTGGAGGCACTGGTGCGCAGAGCCGAGGCCGGAGAGGTTTCCGACCTGCATTTCCACCATTTCCACACCGAAGGGCCCGCGCCCTATTCGGATCCCCGCTTCGAGGGCATATTCTTCGAGCAGGGATTTTTCGTGGCGGCCAATGTCAGGGCCAACGTCAACGCGGGCTATGCCGACTATCTCCCCGTGCACCTGAGCGAGTCCGGAGAGCTCTACCGCAGGGGCGCCATAAAGCTGGGTGCGGCCATGGTGCAGATCACCGAGCCTGACGAGAACGGAATGGTGTCGCTGGGCACATCGGTGGACTGCTCGATAGCTGCCATAGAGACCGCCAGAACCGTGATCGGAGTGGTGAACCCCAACGTTCCCTTCGCCTACGGAGACCTCGTCCCCATAGACCGTTTCGACTATCTGGTCCGCGACGACAGGCCCCTCATCGAGAAGCCCTATATGGAGCCCACCGAGCAGGAAATCCAGATCGGCCGCATAGTCTCGGAGATAATCCCCGACGGCGCCTGCCTGCAGATGGGCATAGGTTCGCTGCCCAACGCCGTCGCAAGCCAGCTCGGCAACCACAAAAACCTGGGCATACACACCGAAATGTTCGCCGACGGAGTGCTTGATCTCTATCACAAGGGAGTGATCACGGGCTCGGAGAAAAAGCTCGACCGCGGGAAAATCGCGGCTTCCTTTCTGCTCGGTTCGAAAAAAGTTTATAACTTTATAGACCGGAATCCTGATGTCGTGATGAAAGACATCAAGTATATTAACAATCCTCTGAATATCGCGCAGAATCCCAATACTGTAGCCGTCAATTCAGCGACGGAGGTTGATCTCACCGGCCAGATCTGCGCCGATTCGATCGGCACGAGAATCTATTCCGGGACGGGAGGACAGCTCGATTTCGTGAGGGGCTCCGTCATGTCCGAGGGAGGAAAGTCAATCACCGCCTTCGCATCCAGGACCAAGAAGGGAGCGACCAAGATCGTGCCCACCCTCAGGGAGGGCGCCGGAGTGGTCACCCCGCGCGCCGACGCGCACATCTTCGTCACGGAATATGGCTGGGCGGACCTCACGGGAAGGTCGCTTCAGGAGAGGGCCAAGCTGCTCATCTCCATAGCCCATCCCGATGACAGAGAGGCTCTGGACCGGGCCGCATTCGAGAGATTCGGCCCGCATTATCACAACTTCACCATTTAGAATCATGCGAAACGTAACCTTAGTCCTCAGCGACGGAACAAAGTTCCACGGCAAGTCTTTCGGCTATGAAAAGCCGGCCGCGGGAGAAGTCGTCTTCAACACCGCGATGGTCGGCTACCCCGAGAGCCTCACCGACCCGTCCTATGCCGGACAGCTCATGGTGCTCACCTATCCTCTCGCCGGCAACTACGGAGTCCCTCCGAAAGGCAAGGACAAGAACGGGATATCCGACTTCCTGGAGAGCGACAAAATACATGTGGAGGGCCTGATAGTCTGCGACTACAGCGAGCAGTATTCGCACTGGAACGCAGTGGAGAGCCTGGCCGACTGGCTCAAGAGGGAGCAGGTGCCGGGAGTCACCGGCATAGACACGAGAGAGCTCACCAAGAAGCTCCGCGAAGGCGGCGTGAAGATGGGAAAGATCCTCTTCGACGACGACCCCTCCGAAGTGCCGGACGCGCAGTATGAAGGCGTGAACTATGTGGCCAAAGTCTCCTGCAAGGAGGTCATCGAATACAATCCCGAAGGCAAGAAGACCGTGGTCCTCGTGGACTGCGGAGTCAAGAACAACATCCTCAGGGAGCTCATCAACAGGGGCGTAAGGCTCGTCAGAGTGCCCTGGGACTATGATTTCAACACCCTCTCCTTCGACGGTCTGTTCCTGGCCAACGGCCCGGGCGACCCCGAGACCTGCGCGGTCACGGTGGACCACATCAGGACTTTCCTTAATTCGGAGAACGTCCGCCCCTGCATGGGCATATGCATGGGCAACCAGCTGCTGGCAAAGGCCGCCGGCGCCAACGTCTATAAGCTGAAATACGGGCACAGGAGCCAGAACCAGCCGGTGAGGATGGTCGGCACCGACACCTGCTACATAACGAGTCAGAACCACGGATATGCCGTGGACAGCGCTTCTCTCCCCAAGGGATGGACAGAGCTGTTCGTGAACATGAACGACGGGTCCAACGAGGGCATACGCCATGAGAGCAAGCCCTGGTTCAGCGCCCAGTTCCACCCGGAGGCCGACGGAGGCCCGCTCGACACGGAGTTCCTCTTCGACAAGTACATTTCCCTCCTCGGCAAGTAATACTGACCCTCTAACATCCACCAAACATGAAAAACAAAGACATACAGAAAGTTCTGCTCCTGGGGTCGGGTGCCCTGAAAATCGGAGAGGCCGGCGAGTTTGACTATTCCGGCTCGCAGGCTCTGAAAGCGCTCAGGGAGGAAGGCATAGAGACCGTCCTCATCAACCCGAACATCGCCACGGTGCAGACGAGCGAGGGCGTCGCCGACAAGATCTATTTTCTTCCGGTCACCCCTTTCTTTGTAGAGAAAGTCATCAGGAAAGAGAAGCCGCAGGCCATAATGCTGGCCTTCGGAGGTCAGACGGCCCTGAACTGCGGAGTGGCCCTGCACAAGGAGGGCATCCTGGAGAAATATGGAGTGCAGGTTCTCGGCACCCCGGTGAAAGCCATCATGGACACGGAGGACAGGGAGCTCTTCGTGGACAGGCTCAGCGAAATCGACGTCAAGACCATAAAGAGCGAAGCCTGCGAGACCATAGAGCAGGCGCGCAAAGCCGCCTCTGACCTCGGCTATCCGGTCATCCTCCGCGCCGCATATGCGCTCGGCGGACTGGGCTCGGGCTTCTGCGACAACGAGGAAGAGCTCAACCAGCTGGCCGAAAAGGCCTTCTCCTTCTCGCCCCAGGTCCTTGTGGAAAAGAGCCTGAAGGGATGGAAGGAAATCGAATATGAAGTGGTGCGCGACCGCTATGACAACTGCATCACCGTCTGCAACATGGAGAATTTCGACCCGCTCGGAATCCACACCGGAGAAAGCATAGTCATAGCGCCCAGCCAGACCCTCACCAACTCGGAATATCACAAGCTCCGCTCGCTGAGCATGAAGATTGTCCGCCACATCGGCATCGTGGGAGAGTGCAACGTGCAGTTCGCCCTGGATCCGAATTCGGAGGACTACAGGGTGATCGAGGTGAACGCCCGACTGAGCCGTTCCTCGGCTCTCGCATCCAAGGCCACCGGCTATCCGCTGGCTTTCGTGGCCGCCAAGCTCGGCCTCGGCTACGGTCTGTTCGACCTCAAGAACTCCGTGACCAAGGTCACCAGCGCCCTGTTTGAGCCGGCTCTGGACTATGTGGTCTGCAAGATCCCCCGCTGGGACCTCGGCAAATTCCACGGAGTGGACAAGTCGCTGGGCTCCAGCATGAAGTCCGTGGGCGAGATCATGGCCATAGGCCGCACCTTCGAGGAGGCCATCCAGAAGGGTCTCCGCATGGTGGGACAGGGTCTGCACGGATTCGTGGAGAACAAGGAAATAGTGGTGGACGACATCGACGCTTCGCTCAAGAAGCCCACCGACAAGCGAGTCCTGGTCATCGAGAAGGCGTTCTGCGCCGGCTATTCGGTGGACCGCATCCACGAAGACACCAAGATTGACAAATGGTTCCTCTACAAGCTGGAGAGGATCCACAAGATAAACCTGGAGCTGAAGAAGATCAAGAGCCTCGACGAAGTGGACGCCGAGATGATGAGGACGGCCAAGGCCGCCGGATTCACCGACTTCCAGATCAGCAGGGCCATAGGCCTGGAGGCGAAGCTCGGACCCGAACAGGGCCTGCTCGCAGTCCGCGCCAGAAGAAAGGAGCTGGGCATAGTCCCCTGCGTGAAGCAGATCGACACCCTCGCCGCCGAGTATCCGGCCCAGACCAACTACCTGTATCTCACCTACAACGGCACGGCCCACGACATCACCTTCCACAACGACGGCAAGTCGGTGGTGGTTCTCGGCTCGGGCGCCTACAGGATCGGCTCCTCCGTGGAGTTCGACTGGTGCGGAGTGCAGGCCCTGAACACCGTCCGCAAGGCCGGCTACAGGAGCATAATGATCAACTACAACCCCGAGACGGTGTCCACCGACTATGACATGTGCGACAGGCTCTATTTCGACGAGCTCACCTTCGAAAGAGTCATGGACATCCTGGAGCTGGAGTCGCCCTACGGAGTGATTCTCTCCACGGGAGGCCAGATTCCGAACAACCTCGCCATGAGGCTCGACGCGCAGAAGGTCCCGATCCTGGGCACCCAGGCGCGCTATATCGACAACGCCGAAGACAGGGAGAAGTTCTCGGAGATGCTGGGACGCATAGGCGTGGACCAGCCCCGCTGGAGCGCCCTCACCACTTTGGACGACATCCACAAGTTCGTGGACGAGGTGGGCTACCCGGTCCTGGTGCGTCCTTCCTATGTGCTGTCCGGCGCAGCCATGAACGTGTGCTCCAACGAGGAGGAGCTGGAGAGGTTCCTGCAGATGGCTGTGAACGTCTCGCAGCAGCACCCCGTCGTGGTCTCGAAGTTCATGCAGCACAACAAGGAGATCGAGATGGACGCCGTCGCGAAGGACGGAGAGATAATCGCCTATGCGATCAGCGAGCACATCGAGTTCGCCGGAGTGCATTCGGGCGACGCCACCATCCAGTTCCCTCCCCAGAAGATCTATGTGGAGACGGCCCGCAGAATCAAGAAGATTTCCCGCAAGATCGCCAAGGAGCTGCACATCAGCGGCCCGTTCAACATCCAGTATCTCGCGGAGCAGAACAACATAAAGGTGATCGAGTGCAACCTGAGGGCTTCGCGTTCCTTCCCCTTCGTGAGCAAGGTGCTTAAAATCAATCTCATAGACCTGGCCACCAAGATTATGCTCGGCATCCCCGTGGAGAAGCCGGACCGGACCATCTTCGACCTGGACTATGTGGGCATAAAGGCCAGCCAGTTCTCTTTCAACAGGCTGCAGAACGCCGACCCTGTGCTGGGAGTGGACATGGTCTCCACCGGCGAGGTGGGCTGCCTGGGCGAGGACACCGATGCCGCCCTCATCAAGTCCATGCTGGCTGTGGGACAGAGAATCCCCGAGCACAGCGTGCTGCTCTCCACCGGAGGCCCCAAGCAGAAGGCCGATATGCTGGACGCCGCGCGCAACCTCTATAAGCATGGATATAAGATCTATGCCACCGAGGGCAGCAGCCGCTATCTGAACGACTACGGCATCGAGAACACGACCGTCAGCTGGCCGAGCGACACAGAGTCGTCCCACCCGCAGGTCCTGAAGCTCATGCACGAGAGAAAGATCGACTTCGTGGTCAACATCCCGCGCGACCTCTCTTCGAGGGAGCTCACCAACGGCTACAAGGTGAGGCGCACGGCCATAGACCTGAACATTCCGCTCATCACCAACGCCCGTCTCGCCAGCAGCTTCATCAACGCTTTCTGCAACATGTCGCTGGAAGACCTGGACATCAAGAGCTGGGATGAATATTAATCATTGAGTCATGTATTACAAGGAAGTCAAATCCCCGGCCCTGATCAAGACAGGAAGGGATATTCTGAAAAACATAGACTGGATCCTGAAGGACGCCCACTTCTACTATTCCAACAAGATCCTCATCACCCAGGAGGTTCTGTTCGAGGAGTATAAGGAGCAGCTGAATGTCAACGAGTTCGCCCAGATCGAGTTCGTGAAGGGCGGCCAGACGGTGGAGGCTGTGGACCTGGCCGGAAAGATCAACGGCCTGGACGCCATCCTCTTCGGCTTCGGCGGAGGCAGCGTGATCGACCTGGTGAAGTATGTGGGCACGAAGTGCGACATCCCGTTCGTCACCATCCCCACCACCCTGTCCAACGACTCGCTGTGCTCGGCTGTGGCCAGGCTCACCGCCGGAGGACGCAAGAGGAGCTATACGGTGATGTCGCCGCTGGGAATCCTGATTGATTTCGGAGTCGTGGCGCGTTCCCCCAGGAAGCTCACCCTCGCGGGAGTGGCCGACGTGATTTCCAACCAGTCTGCCGTCAAGGACTGGCTTCTCGCCAACAAGAACACCGGAGAGCCGATAGTGGAGCTGGCCATGATGCTGGCGAAGTCCGCCCCGGTGGCGCTGTTTGACTATAAGGCCGAGGATGTGGAGAGCGACGCTTTCCTGTATGACCTGGCCACGGGACTCATCCTTTCGGGCATGTCCATGATCATGACCGGCTCGTCCAGAGGCGCGAGCGGCTCGGAGCATCTGATAAGCCACGCCATAGACGAGTATTTCCCCGAAAAGGCCACGATTCACGGCCTGCAGGTGGGCTGGGCCCATCTGATGGTGGAGAAGTATTGCAGGAAGGACATGAAGGAGTATGAGCGGCTGAAGAAGTATTTCGATGAGATCGGGCTCACCAAGGAGATTGAGGAGAATGTCCCCTGGAAGGAGGAGGAGTTCATGAGTCTGATTCCCTATGCCAAGACCATCCGCAAGCGCTACACCATCTTCGACACGATGTAGCTCCTGCTCGTTGCAATAAAAAGAGGATGACTAAAAGTGTTTTTAGTCATCCTTTTTTTGTATCAATCGGCTTTTGCATCGGCTATCTACTCCGGGACCTGTGGTCGCCCGTGACCTCATGAACGGGGGGACCGCCGCTTTGTGGCGGTGGGATGGAGCGAAGCGGAAGGTCGCCGGAGCAGATAGCCGATGCACCTCACATTCCTTTAGCCATTGCCTCTTCGACATCGTCGGGCTGGATCTCCAGGCGGTTCTTGCCGGTGCGGCGGGCGCCGTCGGGAGTCACGAGGACATCGTCCTCGAGGCGGATTCCACCGAAGTCATAATAGCCCTCGAGAGCGGCATAATTCACGAAATCCTTCCCCGTGCCTTCCTTCTTCCACAGCTCTATCAGCGCCGGGATGAAATAGATTCCGGGCTCGTCGGTGATGACATTGCCCGGCACCAGCCTGCGCGCCATCCTGAGACTGCCCAGACCGAGCTGATCCGAACGGGTCTGGTCGGGATCGTACCCCACGAGGTCCTCCCCCAGGTCCTCCATGTCATGGACATCGAGTCCCATGTTGTGTCCGAGCCCGTGCGGCTGGAACAGGCCGGCGATGCCGCAGGCAGTCATCTCGTCCAGATCGCCCTTCACCAGCCCGAGAGCCGACAGCCCCTCAAGCATCTTCCTGGCGGTGGCCAGATGCACGTCCCTGTAGGCCACGCCCGGACGTATGAGCGAGAACGCCAGCTCATTGCAGTCGCACACAATCTGATAGACCTCCCTCTGGCGGGTCGTGAACCGGCCTCCGGTGGGATAGGTCCTGGTGAAATCGGACGCATAGTGGGCATTGTTCTCGGCTCCGGCGTCTATGACCATAAGCCTGCCGCTTTCCACAACGGCGTCATGCAGATGATTATGCAGAGTCTCGCCGTGCTGCGTCAGGATGGTGGGGAAAGAAACTCCCCAGCCCTTGGAAAGGGTGACTCCGTCCATGCGGCCCACTATCTCCTGCTCCACGATGCCCGGCCTTATGAGGCTGCGGGCGGTGCGGTGCATCTCCTGTCCCAGGACTCCGGCGTCGTCAATTTCATCGATTTCGCACTGCTCCTTGACAAGCCTCATGGAAATCACGGCCTGCACCAGCTCTTTCGAGGCATGAATCCCTTCCCCCGCGGCCACCTTCAGCACCGCGTCATGGCCGCAGCCGAGCAGCTCCGACAGCTTAAGGGTGCCATAATATCTGGAAGGCGGCAGAAAATGCACCCTGCGGCCTGCGGCGAGCGCCGACTTCACCGCCGCGTCAAGCGCGGAATACGGGGCCGTACGGGCGATTCCGGCCATTGCGGCACGGTCGGCCACCGAAGGCTGCGGGCCCATCCAGATTATGTCGTCGATCCCGAAATCGTCCGCATAGACCGTATCCTCGCCCGAGTCAAGGTCCATGACGGCCGCATAGCAGGGCTCGTCTATGCCGAAATAATAGATCCAGGAGCTGTCCTGCCTCCATTTATAGCAGTTGTCCCGGTACTGGGCCGGGGCCTCGACGTTGCCGATGAACAGAGCTATGCCTCTCTTCCCTTCCGGGAACAGTTCTTCCATTTTTGCGCGCAGCGCGTTGCGTCTGCGGACATATGTTTCTTTCGTAAACATGGCAGTTTGTGTTTGTATCTTCCCAAATTTACAAAAAAGAAGGGGCACACGGAAAAATTCCGTGCACCCCAAACTCAGGTATTTGAGAGTATCTTACTCAGCCTTGGGAGCTTCCTCGGCCTTGGGAGCCTCAGCTGCAGCCTCAGCGGACTTCTTGGAGCGGCTGCGGCGTGTGCCGGCCTTCTTCTCGGCCTTGGGAGCCGAAGCGAGAGCTGCCTCGTTGAAGTCTACGAATTCGATGAGAGCCATCTCGGAGCCGTCGCTCTGACGGAATCCGGTGTGGAGGATACGGAGGTATCCGCCGGGACGGTCTGCCACCTTGGGAGCTATTGTGCGGAACAGCTCGGTGACAGCGTTCTTGTCCTTAAGATAGCTGAACACCACCCTGCGGGAGTGAGTCGTGTCTTCCTTGGTTTTAGTGACAAGCGGCTCGAGATAGGTTCTGAGAGCTTTTGCCTTGGCAACTGTGGTCTGGATCCTCTTGTGGAGGATGAGGGAGTTGGCCATGTTCGACAGCAGAGCCTTGCGGTGACCGCTCTTGCGTCCAAGGTGATTGAATGCTTTATTGTGCCTCATGGTTATACATTAATCTTTTTCTTTGGTTCAATATTGTATTTCCTGACATCCATGCCGAAGGACAGGTGCACCTTCTCCACCAGCTGGTCGATTTCGTTGAGCGATTTCCTACCGAAGTTGCGGAACTTCATGAGCTCGGCCCTGGAGTAGGAGACCAGGTCTGCGAATGTGTCGATGTCGGCGGCTTTCAGGCAGTTGTAGGCCCTTACGGAAAGGCCCATGTCGGAAAGCTTGGTGTTGAGAAGATGTCTCATGCGGAGCGACTCTTCATCCAGTTCCTTCGTTTCAGCCTTGGCCGTGCTCTCAAGAGTGAGTTTCTTGTCGTCGGTAAAGAGCATGAAATGATAGATGAGGATGTTGGCAGCCTCCTTGAGGGCAGAGCTGGGGGAGATGGATCCGTCGGTCTCAATCTCGAGATTGAGCTTTTCGTAGTCCGTCTTCTGCTCCACACGATAGTTTTCCACTGTCCAGTTCACCCTGCGGATAGGAGTGTAGATGGCATCGACGGGAATGGTCCCGATCGGTGTGTTCTCATCCCTTTCATCCTCGGCGGGAACAAAACCCCTGCCCTTGGTGACGGTGATGGAGACTTCCAGCTTCACGGAAGGCTCGAGTGAACAGATATGCAGCTGTGGATTCAGCACCTTGAAAGAAGACAATCCGTTGGAGATATCCTCTGCGGTAAACTCAGGTTTGCCGCTGATCGTGATGTTTGCCGTCTCGGTATCGACAGAGTCAACCATCCTTCTGAGTCTCACCTGTTTGAGATTGAGGATGATGTCCTGCATGCCCTCGATGACTCCGGGGATGGTGGCGAATTCCTGGTCCACACCCGTAATCTTTATCGAACTGATAGCAAACCCTTCCAGAGAAGACAAGAGAATGCGGCGAAGAGCGTTTCCGATCGTCTGCCCGTATCCAGGCTCCAAAGGCCTGAACTCAAAACGGCCGAGCGTATCGGTGCTTTCGAGCATTATTACCTTATCTGGTTTCTGAAAAGCTAAGATTGCCATATTGTTTCTTTTTTGGTGTTAATTATTGCTTGGAGTAGATATCGACGATAAGCTGTTCGTTGATATTCTCGGGGATCTCCGTTCTCACGGGGACGTTGAGGAACTTACCGACGAGGGTCTTGGGGTCGAACTCAAGCCATGAGTACTTCACTGCGGAAGCAACGCTGTTCTGGATGACCTCGAGGCTCTTGGATCTCTCTCTGACAGCAACCGTATCACCTGCCTTCACATTGGCGGAAGGGATGTTGCAGACAGCTCCGTTCAGGGTGATGTGACGATGAAGCACAAGCTGGCGGGCGGCGGCTCTGGTGGGAGCTATGCCGAGACGATAGACCACGTTGTCGAGTCTGGACTCGAGAAGGAAGAGAAGGTTCTCACCCTTCTGGCCGGCCATGCGGGAAGCCTTCTCGTAGGTGTTGCGGAACTGACGCTCCAGCACACCGTACATATATTTGACTTTCTGCTTCTCCTTGAGCTGGGTGCCGTACTCTGTGGACTTTCTGCCTCTCTTGCGTGCCGTACCGTGCTGTCCCGGAGGATAATTCCTCTTTTCAAAATCTTTGTCAGCTCCGTAAATCGGCTCGCCGAACTTACGTGCGATCTTAGTGCTAGGTCCAGTATATCTTGCCATAATGATTCTGCTTTAAAATTCTGAAATTAAACTTTACGGCGGCCTTTGGGTCTGCACCCGTTGTGGGGCATCGGGGTCACGTCGATGATCTCAGTCACCTCGATTCCGGAATTGTTGATGGTTCTGATGGCCGACTCACGTCCGGCTCCGGGACCCTTGACATATACTTTCACCTTGCGGAGACCTGCGTCGAAAGCGGACTTGGAAGCGTCCTCTGCAGCCATCTGGGCGGCATAGGGAGTGTTCTTCTTCGATCCTCTGAATCCGCACTTTCCGGCGGACGACCAGCTGATCACCTGGCCCACATTGTTGGTGAGGGCGACGATGACGTTGTTGAAGGTTGATGAAACATGGGCTTGTCCAGTCGCTTCAACCTTGACGACTCTCTTCTTTGTTGATGTTGTCTTCTTTGCCATAATTCATCAATTATTTGGTTGCTTTCTTCTTGTTGGCGACAGTCTTCTTCTTACCCTTTCTGGTACGGGCATTGTTCTTTGTGCTCTGTCCGCGCACAGGAAGGCCGAGACGATGACGGATTCCCCTGTAGCATCCGATGTCCATAAGACGCTTGATGTTCATCTGGACGGTCGAACGAAGCTCACCCTCGATTTTGTACTCGTTTGAGATGATGGAACGGATCTTCGCGATCTGGTCGTCGTCCCACTCATTGACTTTGATGTCATAGTCGATTCCGCACTCGTCAAGAATTTTTCTTGCAGAGGAGCGGCCGATTCCGAAGATGTAGGTCAGTCCTATTTCTCCGCGTTTGTTGTTCGGTAAATCAACACCGGCGATTCTTGCCATATTCTGATTTCTTAATTTTTGTTATTACAAGTTATCACCCGGAAAATCCGGAAAAACCATTATCCCTGACGCATTTTGAACTTCGGATTCTTCTTGCAGATCACATAAAGATGACCTTTACGCCTGACAATCTTGCAATCCTCGCTGCGCTTTTTAATGGATGTCTTTACTTTCATAATGCTGAAAATTTTATTTGTATCTGAAGGAAATTCTGCCTTTGGTCAAATCATAAGGCGACATCTCAACCTTGACCTTGTCTCCGAGAAGAATATGGATGAAATTCTGTCTCATCTTTCCGGAGATGTGCGCGAGAATGACGTGACCGTTTTCCAGCTCAACCTTGAACATAGCGTTAGGGAGAGTCTCTACGATTACTCCATCCTGCTCTATTGCCGTTTGTTTTGACATTGAAATATCACTTTAAAAATTAATCTTGCATTCCTTCTCGATATAATCGAAGGTAGACAGCTGTTCCGCTTTGCCGTGACGGACAACAACCGTAAGCTCGAAATGAGCTGCATTGCCATGATCCGAGGTGCGTACCGCCCAACCATTTCTAGCAAGATACACACCGCGCCCGCGGGCTGTAATCATGGGTTCGATGCAGATTGTCATTCCGTCGGTGAGATGCACTCCGTGTCCCTGTTTCCCGTAGTTGGGAACACCGGGATTCTCATGCATGTCGCGACCGATTCCGTGTCCTTCGAGTTCTCTCACGACACCGAATCCGAATGACTCGGCATACGACTGTACCGCGTGTCCTATGTCACCGGTTCTGTTTCCGGCAACCGCCTGCTCTATGCCCTTGTACAGCGACTCTCTTGTCACTCTGAGGAGCTTCTTCGTCTCTTCGTCCACCTCTCCCACAGGGAAAGTGAAGGCCGAATCGCCGTTGTAGCCTTTGTACATCGTCCCGAGGTCTATGGAGACAATGTCACCCTCTTTGAGCGCGTAGTCCGACGGGAATCCGTGGACCACGGTGTCGTTGACTGAGGCGCAGATCGACGCCGGGTAGCCATCGTAGTTCAGAAAATTGGGAACCGCGCCGTTGTCGCGGATAAAGGTCTCGGCAACCCTGTTCAACTCATTGGTCGTCACACCGGGGGCCACCGCTTTACCGACTTCCGCCAACGCCTGGGAGGTTATCCTGCCGTTGATTCTCAAAAGCTCGATTTCTTCTTCTGACTTAGGCTTTACCATCTTCCTTGACTTATCAATTAACTACATTCCGGAGCGGCCTGTCAGGCGTCCGGTCTTCATGAGGCCATCGTAGTGCCTCATGAGCAGATAGCTTTCAATCTGCTGGAGAGTATCGAGCACAACGCCCACAAGGATCAGCAGCGAGGTGCCGCCGTAGAAGCTTGCAAACTGGTTGCTGATACCGAAAATCATTGCAATAGCCGGAAGGATTGCTATGATTGCGAGGAAGATGGAACCGGGCAGGGTGACCTTGGACATGATGGAGTCAAGGTACTCGACCGTCTTCTTCCCCGGCTTTACTCCAGGTATGAAACCGCCGTTCTTCTTCATATCCTCGGCCATCATGGTGGGGTTCACCGTGACGGCGGTGTAGAAGTATGTGAAGAGCACGACAAGTATTCCAAAGATGAAATTATACCAGAAACCGGTATAGTTGCCGAGAGTGGCGGCAAGGCCACGGGTGGCATCCCACTTGGAGAACAGCAGCGGGAAGAGCATCAGTGCCTGTGCAAAGATGATAGGCATGACGCCTGCGGCGTTGATCTTGAGAGGGATGAAGTTGCGGACTCCGCCGTACTGGCGGTTGCCCACGATTCTCTTGGCATACTGGACCGGAACCCTTCTCACTCCCTGAACGAGGGCGATTGCGGCCACGAACACGAAGAAGAGAACGATGAATTCCACAATCAGAAGGAGAAGACCGCCGTTGGTGGTGGAGAGCTTTTCTCCGACCTCGGCTGCGAGTGCGAAAGGAAGGCGGGCCACGATACCGATCATGATGATCATGGAGATACCGTTACCTATGCCCCTGTCGGTGATGCGCTCGCCGAGCCACATGACAAACATCGAACCGGCCATCAGGATGAGGGTCGAGACGAAGTTGTAGGCGAAATTGCTCCAACCAAGCTGGTTGACAGCGATGAAAGCGGAACCGGGGATCTGATTGTGCACCTGGGCCATGTAGGCGGGGCACTGGATAGCCAGGATGGCTATGGTCAGATATCTGGTGAGCTGGTTGATCTTTCTGCGGCCGCTCTCCCCCTCCATCTGGAGTTTTCTGAAATAGGGGACGAACATGCCCAGAAGCTGGACGACGATGGACGCCGAGATGTACGGCATCACACCGAGCGCAAAAATCGAAGCGTTACCGAAGGCTCCTCCGGAGAACATGTTCAGAAGGCCCACGAGACCTTCCTGCGATGTGCTCTGGAGTTTAGCCAGGGATGTCGCGTCGATGCCGGGAAGCACGACGAAACACCCCAGACGGTAAACGAGTATCAGAAGAAACGTGTAAACAAGTCTCTTCTTCAACTCTTCGATTCTGAAGATGTTCTTTATTGTTTCGAAAAACTTCTTCATTTCGGTTCAGTTAGTCTTCGACGACGGTTGTTTTTCCGCCGGCAGCCTCAATCTTCTGGACAGCCGACTTGGAGAATGCGTCTGCGGACACCTCGAGCTTTGCGGTGAGCTCGCCATTGCCGAGAATCTTCACGAGATCCTTGGGAGCGGCAAGACCTGCATCGACAAGAACGTCAAGAGTGATGACATTCACGCCGCTGGTCTCGGAAAGCTTCTGAAGGTCGGAAACATTCACAGCCTTGTACTCGACACGAGTGGGGTTCTTGAAACCATATTTGGGGAGCCTTCTCTGGATAGGCATCTGACCGCCTTCGAAGCCGATCTTATGCTCATATCCGGCACGGGCCTGAGCACCCTTGGTACCGCGGGTGGAAGTACCGCCCTTACCGGAACCCTGACCGCGTCCGAGTCTTTTCTTTGCAGATTTAGTGGAGCCGTTAGCGGCTTTCAAGTTATGCAATTCCATCTGTAATTCCTCCTCTTAGTTAATTTCTTCAACTTCAACCAGGTGGCGGACTTTGGCGAGCATACCTGTGGAAACAGGGGTCTTCTCCACCTCAACAGTCTCATGCATTCTGTGGATTCCGAGGGAACGGAGGCTTTCCTTCTGCTTTCTGGTTTCTCCGTTCTTGCTGATCACCTGTGTAATCTTATATTTTGCCATGTCTGTGTCCTCCTAGATTAACCGTTAAACACATTCTGCATGGAAACGCCACGCATACCGGCCACAGTGTAGGCGTCTCTCATCTCGGTGAGAGCGCGCACGGTAGCTTTCACAAGGTTGTGAGGGTTGGAAGAACCCTTGGACTTTGCGAGGACGTTCTGCACTCCGGCCGACTCGAAGACGGCACGCATTGCACCGCCGGCCTTCACACCGGTACCGGGAGCTGCGGGTTTCATGAACACCTCGGCGCCGTCATACTTGGCCACCATGTCGTGAGGGATGGTCTTGTTGATGACAGGAATCTTCACGAGATTCTTCTTGGCATCCTCGACACCCTTCTGGATGGCGACGGTCACTTCATTCGCCTTTCCAAGACCATAGCCCACAACGCCGTTTCCGTCACCGACCACAACAATGGCCGCAAAACGGAAGTGACGGCCTCCCTTGGTGACCTTGGTCACTCTGTTGATGGCTACCAGCCTGTCCTTGAGCTCAAGGTCAGAGGTCTTTACTCTTTTAACATTTGTATTTGCCATAGTCTCTTTTATTAGAATTTAAGTCCGCCTTCACGTGCGGCGTCTGCCAGGCTCTGGACTCTGCCGTGATAGAGATAACCTCCGCGGTCGAATGCGATCTCGCTGATGCCCTTGGCAATGGCGCGCTCGGCGATGGCCTTGCCTACGATGGCTGCGGCCTCGATGCCGGACTTGCCCTTGCACTCTGCGGCAAGAACCTTGTCGTTGGATGCGGCGGCTGCGAGAGTCTCGCCCTTAAGGTCGTCGATCACCTGGGCATAGATCTGTTTGTTGCTTCTGAAGACAACGAGACGGGGACGCTCAGCTGTTCCGTTGACATGCTTGCGGATACGGTAGTGGATCCTCCTTCTTCTTTCTATTTTATTCAATGCCATAATTCTTTCCTCCTATTACTTAGCGGAAGCAGTCTTGCCGGCCTTGCGACGGAGCTGCTCGCCGACGAACTTGATACCCTTGCCCTTATAAGGTTCAGGCTTGCGGAAAGAACGGATCTTGGCCGCAACCTGGCCGATGAGCTGTTTGTCGCAGCTCTTGAGGATGAGAACGGGGTTCTCGCCTTTCTTCACCGGAGCGGCCTCAGCCTTGACTTCCGGAGGAAGGAGGAGCTGGATGTCGTGGGAATAACCCAGTGCGAAGCTCAGGATCTGGTCATGGACATCCACACGGTAACCCACACCGACGAGTTCCTGCTTGATGGTGTATCCCTCGGACACGCCGACAACCATATTATGGACGAGCGCGCGGTAGAGACCGTGCAGCGAACGGTGATTCGGAAGATCCGAAGGGCGGGAGAATTTGATTTCGTTTCCCTCTATGGTGACCGTAATGTCAGGGTCAACAGCCTGAGTGAGTTCACCCAGAGGTCCTTTAACCTTGACGACGTTTCCGGCGAGCAGTTCAGCGCTCACCTTCTCCGGAAGGCTTACAGGCAATTTACCAATTCTTGACATAATTGTTGAGTTAGATTAATATACATAGCAAATCACTTCACCGCCGACGTTGAGGTTCTTGGCCTCCTTGTCAGTGATGACGCCCTTGGATGTGGTGAGCACGGCCACTCCGAGTCCGTTCAGAACCCTGGGCATGTCTTTAACATCCACATATTTTCTCAGACCAGGTTTGGAAACGCGGTCGATTCCCTTGATTGCGGGAAGCTTGGTCTGCGGATGGTACTTAAGCGCAAGCTTGAGCACATTGTAAGGCTGGCCCTCGACCACCTTGTAGCTGAGGATGTAGCCTTTCTGGAAAAGGATCTCGGTTATGGCCACCTTCATCTTGGACGAAGGGATCTCAACAACCTTCTTACCTGCACGGTAAGCATTGCGAATCCTTGTCAGATAATCTGCAATTGGATCAGTCATTGTTTTTGTCTTTTGGGGACCGGCGTAAGATAACGCCCGATATCCGATTGTTAATAAATAAAATATGAATGCGGTCCACCCACGGATGGGAGGGCCGTTTTTATCATTACCAGCTGGCTTTCTTCACTCCCGGGATGAGACCGTTGGCGGCCATCTCGCGGAACTGGATTCTGCTGAGTCCGAAAGCACGCATATATCCCTTCGGACGTCCGGTGAGGGAGCAGCGGTTGTGAAGACGGCAGGCGGCGGAGTTCTTGGGGAGCTTGTCAAGAGCGGCCCAGTCACCGGCCTCCTTGAGAGCCTTTCTCTTCTCGGCGTATTTAGCAACCAGCTTCGCGCGTTTTACCTCGCGGGCTTTCATTGATTCTTTTGCCATATTCTTTAGTTGTTATGTTTCTTGAAAGGAAGTCCGAAAGCCTTGAGAAGGGCATAGCACTCCTCGTCGGTCTTGGCGGTGGTGACGAAAGTGATCTCCAGTCCGTGAATCTTGGGGTTCTTGTCCATGTCGATCTCGGGGAAGATGATCTGCTCCTTGAGTCCGAGGGTGTAGTTGCCCTGTCCGTCCATCTTCTCGGAGATACCGTTGAAGTCGCGGATACGGGGGAGGGTCACGCGGATGAGCTTCTCGAGGAACTCATACATCTTGACGTTGCGGAGAGTGACCTTGGTTCCGATGGGCATGCCCTTACGGAGCTTGAAGTTGGAGATATCCTTTCTGGAAGAAGTCACAATGGCTTTCTGACCGGTGATGAGAGAGAGCTCCTCGGCGGCCTCCTCCACAAGCTTCTTGTCGGCGGTAGCGTCTCCGACACCCTCGTTGATGCTGATCTTCACCAGCTTGGGGCACTGCATCACAGTGCTGTACGAGAACTGCTTGACAAGTGCGGGGACAATCTCCTCCCTGTAAACCTTCTTGAGGGTGGGAACATATCCGGCGGGCAAAACCTGAGCCTCTGCCGGTGCGTTATTCTTCTTCTTTGCCATAATTACTTGATCTCTTCTCCAGATTTTTTAGCATAGCGGACTTTCTTGCCGTCCACGAATTTATACCCTACTCTGGTGGGCTTGGAAGTGGAGGGATCGACAAGCTGCACGTTGGAGACATGGATGGAGCCTTCCTGCTTCACGATACCTCCCTGAGGCTGCTTTGCATTGGGCTTGGTGTGCTTGCTGACCATATTCACTCCCTCGATGACAACGCGGTTCTTGTCTGTGAGAACCGAGAGGACCTTACCGGTCTTGCCCTTGTCATTTCCGGCGTTCACATACACGGTGTCGCCTTTCTTAATATGAAATTTCGTCATGATTCTTGGATTTTAAAGGACCTCGGGAGCCAACGAAACAACTTTCATGTAATTCTCGCGCAGTTCACGGGCGACCGGTCCGAAAATACGGGTTCCGCGAAGCTCGCCCGCATTGTTCAGAAGGACGCATGCGTTGTCGTC
Source organism: uncultured Muribaculaceae bacterium (assembly GCA_964538395.1). GTDB lineage: Bacteria > Bacteroidota > Bacteroidia > Bacteroidales > UBA932 > Cryptobacteroides. The sequence continues at coordinate 7,696 of CAZIFT010000001.1, read as the reverse complement.
GAAACGGATGTAAGATCCGTCCGGTCTGCGGATTTCCTTCTTTGTGCGCACAACCACAGCCTTGGAGACTGTTCCCTTCTTGGCGTTGCCGCCGGGGAGGGCGCTTTTCACTGCAACGACAATTTTGTCACCGACTGTTGCATAACGGTGGTGGGTTCCCCCCAGAACGCGGATGCAAAGGACTTCCTTCGCGCCGCTGTTGTCGGCCACCTGCAAACGTGTTTCCTGCTGTATCATGTTACTTGACTTTTTCTACGATTTCAACTAATCTCCACCTCTTTGTCTTGCTCAGGGGACGGGTCTCCATGATGCGGACCGTATCACCCTCGCTGCACTCGTTCTTCGCATCGTCTGCGACGAACTTGGTGGTCTTCTTTACGAACTTGCCGTACATCGGATGTTTCTCTCTGTATTCGGTGGCCACAACGATAGTCTTGTCCATCTTGTTGCTGACCACAACACCGATTCTTTCCTTGCGAAGATTTCTTTCCATAAATCTTATCCTATTAGTTCTGTTCTTTCTGTTTCTGAGCGAGAACCGTCATCATGCGTGCGATGTCGCGGCGGGTCTTTTTGATCTCAGAGGTGTTTTCCAGCGGGGAGACGGCGTGATTGATCTTCATCGAGTCAAGGTTGGCCTTCTCCGATCCGATGCGGTCCTGCAGGTCTGCAATGGACATTTCGCGTACTTCAGAAATTTTCATTGTCTTCAACGGTTATTATTCGACATAGTCCCTGCGGACGACGAACTTCGTCGCAACGGGAAGCTTATGGGAAGCAAGACGCATTGCCTCCTTGGCAACCTCGAGCGAAACGCCTTCAGCTTCAAACAGGATACGACCCGGAGTTATAGGGCATACATAACCCTCAACATCTCCCTTACCTTTACCCATACGGGTTGAAAGAGGCTTCTTGGTAATAGGCTTGGCGGGGAAAACTCTAATCCAAATCTGACCTTCACGGTTCATACGGCGGGAGATCGCCTGACGGGCGGCCTCTATCTGCTGAGCAGTGAGCCAGCAGTTTTCGAGATTCTTGAGACCGAAAGAACCGAACGCAAGCTGGTTGCCCCTCTGGGCATTGCCTTTCATGCGGCCCTTCTGTTCTCTTCTGAACTTGGTTTTCTTTGGCTGTAACATTGCTGTACTACTTTAAATTCTTTGTCGTAAAATCTCTAAATCGCTAAGTTTCAGCTGGTTGGGCGTACTTCACTCTGAATTTAGGATTGCAAAGTTAGTCATTTTTTTCGTAAACAAAACACTTTCCGAAAATTTTTTGACATTTTCTGACACGAAAATCTGATAGTCATCGTTCGCATTTTCAAGCCGTTACAGACTTGGTGAAGAAAAAATTCCTGCAATTTTGGACAGCGGGCCGACACGGGTAACTGCAAATGCGGATACCGCCCCGCGATGAGCGCGTTTCCCCGTTTTTTGCATAGCTTTGCACCGGACCATGAAAAAAATTCTCCTTACGGCCGCCATCTTCTCGGCGGCGCTTCTTCTCTCCGCCCCGGGCGCCTGCGGACAGGACAGCTCCTCCCGCAAGGCCGGAGCCGGTCCGGTGTACAAGATGCCGAAGACCGGCAACTTCATGCGCTATCTGGTCCAGGAGGGGGACACGGTCTATGTCGCCAGCATAGCCCCGGCGGTGAAATATGCCGTCGGCAGCGGAAAAATCTGGAGAAAGGAGTCCCGGCTGCTGAACAACTTCGGAAAGGTCTATCCCTATGCGCTTGAAGCCAAAAGACTTATGGCCGAAGTGGACGCCGACCTGGACGCCGGCATGAGGAAGAGGAAAAAGGAGCGCTACATCAACGCCATACAGAAGGACCTCATGGACAAGTATGAGCCGGTGCTGAGGAAGATGACGGTGACCCAGGGAAAGCTCCTCATCAAGCTGATAGGCAGGGAGACAGGGCTCACCCCCTACGAAATCATCCACGACTACAAGAGCGGACTCTCGGCGGGCACATGGCAGGGAGTCGCCAAAATCTTCGGCGGCGACCTCAAGAAGCGCTACGACCCCGAGGGGGAGGACAGTCTGACGGAATATCTGGTGAGGAAATGGAACGAAGGCCAGTACCCGGCTCTGTACAGGTCGGTATTCGGCAGAGAGCCCGACATCCCGAAGGTGGAGCCCACGAAGGTCCCGCCGAAAGACGGGAAAAATGAATCCGGAAAGGGGCGTCAGACCACGTCCAGACGCTCGCCGTCGAACACGGCATAGTGGTCGCCGCCGATCCAGTCCTTGAGGATGATGAAATCGGAGCCCGACGGGAGGGTCAGCCGCACCGAGGTGTGGAAATGCCCGAAGATGAAATGGTCTATGCGTCTGCGGGAGGCCATAGACTCGCAGTATCTGTAAAGCGGCTCCTCCGCCCCCTTGAACACATAGGGAATATTCTTGGCCAGACGGCTGTTCCTGGACCAGCCCTTGCCCAGCCTGTAGGCAATCCATGGATGGAGCAGGGAGAAGAGCCACTGGAAGAAGCGGTTGTTGAAGCCCCATTTCATGAGCTTGTAGAGCTTCATGCCGCTGCCCAGACCGTCGCCGTGGCCCAGGCAGAAGACCTGGCCGCCGATTTCGGTGACGAACGGCTGGTTCTTTATGACCTTCATCCCCAGCTCGGCGAAATAGCCATAGGTCCAGGTGTCGTGGTTGCCGGTGAAGAACCAGACCTCGACTCCGGCGTCCATCAGGTCCTTGAGCGCGGCGAACACCCCGACATAGCCCCTGGGCACGACGTCGCGGTATTCATACCAGAAGTCCCAGATGTCTCCGAGAAGATAGAGCGCGGCGGTCCTGTCCGCGGGAATGGACTTGAGGAAGGCGACAAACCGGGCCTCGCGGTCCTTCATGTCGCCGACTTCCAGCCCCAGATGCACGTCGGCCGCGAAATATGACAGGCTGCGTCCCTCCATGCGCTAGAGGAATATGAATATGAGGATTGCGGCGGCTGCGCAGTAGAGCGCGAACCACGAGAGCTTCGCCTTCTTGACTATGTCCACCATGACCCGGCAGGCGAAAAGTCCCGACAGGAAGGCGGCCAGACCGCCTATCAGCAGAGCCGCGGCGCCCACGCCGTTTCCGAAGCTCTCGGCGCCGGTGGCGACGTCAAGCAGGGAAAGGCACTGCTCGCCCACTATGGGCACGAGCACCATGAGGAAGGAGAACTGGGCCATCACGTCGCGGCGCACGCCGCTGATTATTCCGGAGGCTATGGTGGTGCCGGAGCGCGACAGTCCCGGAGCCACGGCGCAGGCCTGCCCGAGGCCCACTATCAGCGCCTGGAGATAGGAAATTCCGTTTCGCCTTGCGGAAGCGTTCTTTGGAGCGGGGACCGAAACTCTGTCCGAAAGGAACAACAGGGCCGCTGTGATCAGCAGGCACACGCCCACTATGGTGAGGCTGTCCCCGAAGAGGGCCTCGACCTTGTCCTTGAGGACGAAGCCGACGAAGGCCACAGGAATCATGGACACGACCAGCTTGCAGACATAGTCAGTGCCGTCGTTATACTTGAATTTGAACAGCTGCGCGAAGAGCGAGACTATGGGCTTCCAGAAAACCACTATGGTGCTGAGCACCGTGGCGAAGTGGACCGTCACGGTGAAATCGAGGAAACCTTCGGAATCCGCACCCACCAGCTCGCGGAAAATCATGAGATGCCCGCTGCTGCTCACGGGGAGGAACTCTGTGAGTCCCTGCACTATGCCCAGAAGAAGGGCCTGCCACCAGTCCATATGCTAATTCTGTTTTTTGTTCTTGGGAAGCTTCATTATGGCCACTATTTCCATGACCACTCCGCAGATTATCACGAAGGGGGCGAGATAAAGCCTCCTGAAATCGAACATCGCGGTGTTGAACACGGCGGGATCGTCGCTGCCGCCGCCGGAAAGAAGGATATAGCCGAGAGCCATGACCAGGACTCCCCCCGCCATGAGGATGAGCCCGCGCCTGGTTATCGGCATCTTGCTGTCATTGTTTTCTTCCATGACTGTGAATTCTTTTTATACATAAAGGTCGTCCTTGCCCAGACGGAGCAGCCGACGGGTGACGAACCATGTGCTCACAACGCATATCAGGACGCCGGCCGCGACCACTATGCCCATCACGGCCAGCAGCAGGTCGAGCCGGAATATCTCGAACATCTGCGAGAACTGCGCCTTGACCAGATAAAGCATCCCGACTATTATGACTATGGCTATGAACGACGAGAACAGTCCCATGACTGCCGCCCTGGCCAGGAAAGGCCCGCGGATGAAGGCGTCGGTGGCTCCGACCAGCTTCATGGTGTGGACGGTGAAGCGCTTGTCATAGAAACTCAGCCTCATCGTGTTGCCTATCAGCACGAAGGATATGAACATCAGCACGGCTATGAACACCATGAGCACAAAGGTTATCCGGCCCAGATTGGCGTTCAGCGACTCCACGAGGGACTGCTGCCACACGACCTCGTCCACCAGGGGCGATGCCGTCAGCTTTTTCTCCACGACGCTGAGGCTGTCCGGCGAGACATAGTCCGCATTGAGGGTTATGTTTATCGAAATGGGGACGGGCGAGGTCTCGAACACCTTGAGGAAGTCAGACCCGAGCATTTCCTCCATCTCCTTCTCCCCTCTCTCTCGCGATATGTACTCGGTCCCGTGGATGAAGGGCATGCCGCGCAGGGCATCCTCATAGGCGAGGGCCTGTGGCTCGGTGACGTCGTCCCTGAGCATAAGCCCGACCGTCATGTTTTCCTTGAAATAGTCGGAAACGGCTCCGGTGTTGACCAGCAGGAGGGCGCTCACCCCCACAAGGAAGAGCACCAGGCTGATGCTGACCACCGACGACACATATGCGCCGGCTATCCTTTTCCTGATTATCTTGTTTTCGTTTCCGCCCATGGCAATCTGCCGCTGCCGGCCGCAAGAGACCGGTCTCCCGTAATTCGGCAAAGATAGTGAATTATCAAAACATCGGAAATTTTTCGTAACTTTGCCTCGTTTAAGGAATAATAAATATAAGATGGGAGCTTCACCGAAAAGAGTGCTGTTTGTCAACTCGGAGATTTATCCGTATCTGCCGGACAGCCCGCAGGCCAGCATCGGAAGATACCTGCCTCAGGGAATTATCGAGAAGAAGAAGGAAATACGTTCCTTCATGCCCCGCTACGGATGCATCAACGAAAGGAAGAACCAGCTCCATGAAGTCATCCGCCTCTCCGGGCTCAACATTGTCATCAAGGACGTCGACAGACCTATGGTGATCAAGGTCGCATCCATATCAGCGGCCCGCATGCAGGTCTATTTCATCGACAACGACGACTACTTCAAGAGAAAACAGACATATGCCGACGAGAACGGCGCCTTCTTCGCGGACAACGCCGAGAGGGCCGTGTTCTTCGCCAGAGGAGTGCTGGAGACGGTGAAGAAACTGCGCTGGGCGCCGGACATCATCCACTGCCACGGCTGGATTTCCCACATCGTTCCCCTCTATCTGAAAAAAGTCTATAAGGACGACCCCGTCTTCGCTTCCAGCAAGGTGGTCCTGTCCCTGTATGACGACACTCCCGCCGAGATGTTCGCCCCGGATTTCTCCAAAATCGCGCTCTACGGAAACGTGACCCCGGAAGACGTGAAGATTCTCGAGGAGCCCAGTGGCATAAATCTTGCGAAACTCGCCGCCGGACAGAGCGACGGAATCATCATGTCCCAGGGAAATGTGGACAGCGAGCTCGATTCCTACTGCAGAAGTCTGTCCGTCCCGGTGCTGGACTACAGCGCGAAAGCGATGGAGGACGGCAGCTGGATCGACGAGTATAATTCTTTTTATGATCAGCTTTAAGTGATGAATTTCCGTTTTCTCGGCGGCCTGTGCCTCGGACTGGCCTGCCTCTCGTCCTGCGTGGATGTCGATAAGAGCCTGGGGCAGAGCTATATGGCGAAGAACCAGCAGTATGATATCTACACAGCGGAATTCCCCATAGACGACATACGCATGGAAAAGCCGGAGGAGCTGTCCGCGGCGAGTTCCTACCGTTTCATAGTGGGCGCGATCAGGGACCCCCTGTTCGGACTCACCACCAGGGCCACGACTTTCACCCTGGTCCCGGTGATGGACACCCTGGATTTCGGAAAGCCCGGGACCCAGAAGCTGAAGAGATTCCATTTCGTCGCCCCGATAGACACCCTCTCATATGCCAGCGAAAGCCAGGCCCATATACTCCAGAACATAAACGTCTATGAAGTGGAGGACTATGTGGACCTCACGAAGTCTTCGCAGGAAGTGAAACACGGCAGCAGGAGAATCACGAAGACGGTTCCGATCTATGACGGAGGCGATTCGCTCACCTTCGACTTCACGGAGGAGTTCGCCCGCAAATATATGGAGATCACCCAGGCCGACCTGGACACGATCACGACCTATTCCAAGAAGTTCCCCGGGATATATCTCACCGCCGACGCGCCCTCGGGCGAAGGCGGCAGAATCAACATGTTCAAGCTGCCCATGGATGTGGCCAGCAGCTATATCTACGGAAGCTATGCGGTGCTGAAGTTCAGCGCCGAGTATGAGGACAAGGGAGTGGTGGACACTTCGTTCTACTTCACCCTCGGCAACATGGACCTCTACAGCTTCGCCGACGTCACCTCCACCTCAGTGTCCGATTATCCGCAGGCAGCCTATAACATCACCGGCAGCGACTCGGACGGACTTGCGGGACAGGCCGGCGAGAATTATTACATGGAGGGCGGAAAAGGCCTGAAGCCCGTGGTCAAGGCGGCATCCATAAGGGAGAAGGTTCTGGCCGAGGTGTCGAAACACGGCGACCCCGAGGACATCATCATAAGCAAGGCGACCATCACCCTGCCGTTCAAGTTCCCGGAGGACTATAAGGACATGGCCTATTATCCGACGACCATGAGCCCGACCTGCCGCATAGTGTCGAAGGACGGAACGGTGACTTTCGCCAACCTGACCGACTCCAGTGTGTCCACAGAGGACCAGGGCGACGTGAACAGGTCCACCTGTGTCTATGCGCCCGACATCACCCATCACACGCAGCAGATAGTCACCCTGAGCGACGAGTCGAAGATTGAGAACTATGACGTGTGGTTCCTGCCGGTGGCAGAGGAGACGGTGACTTCGGCCGCCGACGAGGAGGAGTCCAGCAGCGAGTATTCGTCCTATCTGCAGCAGCTCGCCTATGCCAGCTACTATAACAACATGTATGGCGGATATGGCTATGGAAGCAGCTATTACGGAAGCAGCTATTATGGCAACGGCTACAGCAACTATTACACCTATGCCCTGCTCTCGCAGATGTACTCTTCGAGTTCGTCTTCGGAGGAGACGCAGTCCATGCTGGATCTGGGCCGCTTCTATAAGGCCGAGTTCTATGGCCCCGGTTCCGACAAGAAGGTGCCCACCTTCTCGATAACCTACGCCGTTCCCGTCAAACAGGATTAAGGCCATTCGGCATTCGGCAGTCTCCTCCGGAGACCTTCGCTTCGGTAAATAGGCGGTCCTCAGACCGCCCGGCGGTGCGGGCATTTTGCCGCTGGCGAAGCCAGTTAGGCAATAATGCGGGAGCAAGGAGCCGCAGGGGGCGTTACGGGGGCGGAGCCCCCGTCAACAAGGCCGCGGGCGGCACAGGTCCCGGAGGAGACTGCCGATGCCAGACAGAATATTAGTCAGTGGATATAAAATGAAA